>PYCK01000221.1 GCA_009649835.1 Candidatus Methanocomedens sp.
ATATTAAGTTATTATTCATAAAACAACAAGATTTTTCCATCGATCCGGGGGGATTGATATGGAATATGAAGAAATTCTTACAATTTATGAAGCTAGGCCCAAGGCAGTTATCAATCTAATAGGTCAACAGACTGCCAGAATTGAACCCTATACCCTTCATAATCTAACACTTGAAGGTTGACTCGACACTAGAGACATGAAAGAAGACAGACTTTTGACATACCACCTGTTAGACTCCATTTAACAGAAAACCGTGCTGAAGTTAAACGTTGCAACGGCACACCCAACCGTAGCAGAGATATAGGTATAGTTAATAAGATCAACTGATCAAAGAACATAGTGATAATTCACTGATGTTTACAGGTCAGCTACTTCCTTAACCCATTGCCGTTAAATTGCCGATAACCCGTTGACAAAGTATAGGCCCTGCCCCGCCGCGAAGTGTCCACCATTTCCAGCCACCCATCTCACCCCATTAACCAAACACCTGTACATCATCCGAAAATGTGGAAGTACAGCCTTTTGGGTCGCAAGTCCAAACCGATCACAAAAAAATTACTTAACCTATGAAATATACATAAATATATGATCCATTTTTTTGGATCAGGAGGAGAATAAATGGGAAAATACTCAATCGATGAATTTATTGATTCGACAGGACAGCGTGATCTCGAAGAGGGCACATTCGAACTGGAACGGGACCGGTTGCTTGAGGTAAATCTTGAAGGAAAAGTATGGACGAAAATGGGATCAATGGTAGCCTACCTGGGAGATATCAAGTTCACCAGGGAAGGAGTAATGGAACACGGAATTGGCAAAATGCTGAAAAAAGCCGTTACAGGTGAAGGTGTAAGCCTTACAAAAGCAGAAGGTACAGGCAAATTATACTTAGCAGACAGTGGTAAGAAGATATCAGTCATCAACCTGGACAACCAGTCCATTTTTGTCAATGGCAATGACCTGCTGGCATTTGAGGAGTCCATCCAGTGGGACATAAAAATGCTGAAAAAAGTTGCAGGATTAATGGCAGGCGGGCTTTTCAATGTAAGACTTGAAGGAACAGGTATGATTGCCATCACTACACACTATGACCCACTGACACTCAAAGTAACACCTGAAACCCCCGTATTCACTGACCCCAATGCCACAGTGGCATGGTCAGGCAATCTTCAACCTGACCTGAAAACCGATGTTTCACTAAAGACATTTGTAGGACGGAGCAGCGGCGAATCATTACAAATGGCATTCAAGGGAGAAGGTTTCGTGGTTATCCAGCCGTATGAGGAAGTATATTTCCAGGCTGGAACATAAGGATAAGAAGGATTTTTCTGTCATTACATCTGGAATATAGGAGTATTAGTAGTCCTGACTATCTTTGGCAACTTATTAATCAAAAAAAAGTCATTTAATTATTCAGTGATCACCTATGAGATTTGATCGATTTACCATAAAGGCACAGGAAGCATTTGATGATGCAAGGAACATCACACTTGATAACAATCAGCAGCAGCTTGATGTAGAACATCTCATGCTGGCGCTGATCAACCAGAAAGAAGGACTTACCCTAAAGATCCTTCAAAGATTAGGGGCTAATGTACCTGGAATAATCGGCAGGCTGGAAGAAGAAATTGACAAGATCCCAAGAGTGGCAGGAGCAGAACAGCTCTATATGTCCCAGCGGATCAGTAATGTGGTTGAGGCGGCCTTTGATGAGATGAAACAGCTCAAAGATGAATACCTGAGCACTGAACATCTGCTGCTGGCCATAGCTGATGAGAAACATGGCATCTCATCAGATATCCTGAAAGAGAATGGTGCATCAAAGGATACCATTCTCAAAGCCCTCAGGGAGGTCAGGGGTTCATCAAGGGTCACGGACCAGAATCCGGAGGATAAATACCAGGCCCTGGAAAAGTACGGTCGTGACCTCACAGAAGAAGCAGCACTGGGAAAGCTGGACCCTGTGATCGGTCGGGATAACGAGATTCGCAGGGTTATCCAGGTACTTTCCCGCAGGACAAAGAACAACCCTGTGCTAATAGGGGAACCCGGTGTGGGAAAAACCGCAATTGCCGAGGGGTTGGCCCTTCGTATATTTGGAGGGGATGTGCCTGACACCATCAGGGACAAGCAAGTCGTGGCCCTTGATATGGGTGCCCTTGTGGCAGGTACCAAGTTTAGGGGTGAGTTCGAAGAGCGACTGAAAGCGGTGATCAAAGAGGTACAGGATTCAGAAGGTAATATCATCCTTTTTATCGATGAGCTGCACACCCTTGTGGGAGCAGGGGCGGCCGAAGGGTCCATCGATGCCTCAAATCTCTTAAAACCTGCCCTGGCCAGGGGAGAACTGCGGGCCATTGGTGCTACTACACTGAACGAGTACAGGAAATACATCGAAAAGGATGCAGCACTGGAGCGCAGGTTCCAGCTCGTACTGGTGGATGAACCCACAGTGGATGAGACCATATCGATCCTGCGGGGCCTGAATGAGAAATATGAGGTTCATCACGGTGTCAGGATACAGGATTCGGCACTCGTGGCAGCAGCCGTGCTGTCCAATCGCTATATTACTGACCGGTTTTTACCTGATAAGGCCATCGACCTGGTCGATGAGGCCGCATCCAAGCTCAGGATAGAGATAGACAGCATGCCTGCTGAACTGGATTATGCCGAGCGGAAGATCAGGCAGCTTGAGATCGAGCGCAAGGCAGTGAAGAAGGAAAAGGACGATTACTCGAAGGAGCGCCTGGAAAAGATCGATAAAGAACTATCTGACCTGAAGGAACAGAGCAGCCAGATGAAGGCCCACTGGCAGCTTGAAAAGGATACCATCCAGATCATACGGGGAATAAAGGGTGATATAGAGAAGAAACGGATGGAATCAGAGAAAGCAGAACATGAAGGCAATCTGGAGAGGGCTTCCGAACTCAGGTATGGTACACTGCCGGAACTGCAAAAGCAACTGGAAGCTGAAAATGCTAAACTGGTAGAGCTCCAGAAGGACCAGAAAATGCTAAAAGAAGAGGTGGATGAAGAGGACATAGCAGAGGTTGTATCCAACTGGACCCACATCCCGGTGAGCAAGATGCTGGAAGGCGAGATGCAAAAACTGGTGAATATGGAAGAGCGCATCAGGCTGCGTCTGGTAGGACAGGAAGAGGCCGTTACCGCCGTGGCCAATGCGGTGCGAAGGGGCAGGGCCGGCATTTCAGATGTAAACCGGCCCACAGGTTCGTTCATGTTCCTGGGTCCCACTGGCGTAGGCAAGACAGAACTGGGCCGGGCACTGGCCGAATTCCTGTTCGATGATGAGGGGGCCATGGTCAGGCTGGATATGAGCGAGTACATGGAAAAGCATACAGTGGCCCGGCTCATCGGTGCGCCGCCCGGATACGTGGGGTATGAGGAGGGGGGCCAGCTTACAGAAGCTGTGAGGCGGCGGCCGTATTCGGTAATATTGTTGGATGAGATCGAAAAGGCACATCCGGATGTGTTCAATCTTATGCTTCAGATACTGGATGACGGCAGGCTCACAGACGGGCATGGGCGCACTGTTGATTTCAAGAACACGGTGATAATCATGACGTCCAATATTGGAAGCCAGTGGATAGTCGAACATGGTGATGATGAAGTTGAGATGGAGAAACTGGTGATGGAGGCAGTACGGGTTCAATTCAGGCCCGAGTTCCTGAACCGGCTTGATGATATTATAATATTCCACCAGTTAAAGTTGCCTGAAATCGTGAAGATCGTGGACATCCAGGTCAATATATTAAGTAAACGTTTGAAGGAGAGGAAAATTAACATTGTGCTGAGTGAAAAAGCCAGGGATTTCATAGCACGAACCGGATTTGATCCCACTTTCGGTGCACGGCCACTTAAACGTACCATACAGCATAAGATCCTGGACCCACTGGCAATGAAGATATTGAACAAGGAGTTCGGTGAAGGGGATTCTATTGAGGTGGATGTGGAGGAATCTGAAATAGTCTTTAAAAAAGGGGAGAATAATGGAAATTAGGTGCTGTGGTTCCACTCCACAGTGCCATTTCAGGAGTTATTCTATCTGAAGGGGTTTTTCTTCCTGATCTTAATAACTATACCCCGCAGCTCTGCCACGGTTGGGATAAAACGTAGTATTTAAGTATAGGAAGACCTCGTACTGTTAGTACGGGGATAGTTATTCGCGTAATATCGCGAGTATGGACATCCAATACAAGGTTGGGGATGCCTCGGACTTGTAGTCCGGCGGTGGAACGGCTGGGGCTTATGGATCGTGAGGATTAATGACCGAGGTCGGGTTGGTGGTCTGGTCGAGAGGATTTTATGGGGTGGATTGAAAGACATGATGCAGAGAAGAATAAAGAGAGGTATCTGATGATTGAAGTTCATCCAGAAGGACATAAAGATGGGGTAGGTTCGGATATAACACTGAATAAGCTGGATATGCGAAGTAAGTTCGGATATACATCGTTATCTGCAATGTTTAGGTTGCTAAAGTTTAACAT
>PYCK01000222.1 GCA_009649835.1 Candidatus Methanocomedens sp.
GCATGTTGAATCACTTCGAGATCACATCTCTAAAATTTGCATATGATGACTTTAAAGTCGCCAAATTTTTTATCACACATCATTATTGTCGTCTTTTTTATTGCTACCTGTTCTACCAGTACTTTTCCCTATTCTTCGAAGTCCAGCCCCTGATCAGCGCATACAGCCAGACAGAGAGCAGCCCGTCCCACATCGCAGCCCTGCCGTCCTGGCTATCACCCTGCCTATTTTTAAGATCGAAAAGATATTGGCACTTCTCACAAAGATAAATTACCAAGCACCCCATATTCCCTCAAAGCGCCAGCAACTTCTCCTTTCCAGCTATTACATCCTCCATCGAGAACACTTCCAGATTGTGGATGCCACCATACCCCAACTCCCCTATCACTTCCAGGTCAACCGTCCCGCTGCCAGGTGCCATATGCACATCCCCGTTATACTCATCAGTCCACACACCCATATTATCATGTACATGCACATGCACTACCAGCGGGCGCACAGTCTCCATAAACTCCCTGATCATACCGCTCCTGCCTCCTGTAGTCAGGTTGGCATGTCCCACATCAAAGGTAATACCCAGGTTGCCTGAATTGACCTTCTCAACTGCCCGCACCAATTCACCAGCCTCACAGCACAGATTCCCTGGAGCCGTACCCTCCTTGTTCTCCAGGCCCAGCATCACCCCGCAATTATCTGCAAACCCTGCCAGACGCTTCAGGTTATCCACCATCTTCGATAAGCTATCCTGGCGGTTATTCCCAACAAGCCCGGGATGCAAAACCACCACCCTGGACTGGAAATATGCTGCCAGTTCAATAGACTCTTCCATAAGCCTGAAATCAGGACCGTTCATGTTCGCCGTATCCACGCACAGTTTGGCAGGATATGTGGGGACATTGGCATAGTAGGGTGCATGTACAGACGTCACACCGCTGGAAGTGGATAACATATCAGACACATTCCTTATCCGGTCATGCTGAAGTTTGCGCCCCTCATAGAGTTCCATCTTGGGCACGTACAGCTCCACAGAGTCAACCTCATTGACCAACTCCTCAAGCGGGGATGCAAAGGAAGATGCCCCTATGATCATTATTCTACAGCACCTGCCCCATGATGTCCAGTGCCCGCAGGATATCCTCATCAGATGTGGCATAGGACAACCTGATATGCCCTTCGCCCCCGGGCCCGAAGGCCGAACCAGGCGCAGTGATCACTCCCGCATCCAATAACTTCATGACAGCCTCCATTGAATTGTCAACCTTCGGGAATGCATAGAAAGCGCCCTTTGGTTCCACGCATTCAATGCCGAGATCCTTCAGTCCCTTCATCAATAAGTCCCTTCGCCGCATGAAACTCTCCCGCATCTCTGCCACGCATTCCTGGGGCCCGGTTATGGCAGCCAAAGCCGCTTTCTGGGCGATACTGTTAGCACATGCCTGCACGTACTGGTGAGCCTTCAGCATCTGCTCGGTAATATCATGTGGAGCAGCCACATAACCCAGCCTCCACCCAGTCATTGCATAGGTCTTGGATGTGGCATTAATAGTAACAACGTTATTGGAAATACTGGCAGGGCTCACATGCTCTCCTTCATAGATAATATGCTCATACACTTCGTCAGAGATGATGGTGATATTATGGTCATCTGCCAGTTCGCACAGTCCCTGCATCTCGTCGGTGGTCTGCACACCACCAGTGGGATTGGATGGCGAATTGATCACAAGCACACGGGTCTTATCAGTGATATATTCGGCAACAGTCTCTGCATCCAGGGTAAATGTATCGTTTAAGGGCACACCTACCGCCCTGCCGCCTGAGAGATCGGTAAGTGCCACATATGACATAAATCCCGGGTCAGGTACCAGTACCTCATCCCCCTGCTCCACAAGAGCCAGAAGTGCTATGTGAAGTGCCTCCGATGCACCTGAGGTAATAATAATATCATCCGGAGCAACCTGGAATTTATTAAACTGTTCGAATTTCACAGATAGTGCCTGCCTTAATTCCGGCACACCGAGATTCGTGGTATATCCGGTGAACCCATCATTAATAGCGTCAATAGCTGCCTGTTTAATATGATCAGGGGTATCAAAGTCCGGCTGTCCAAGACCCATGTTGATAGCATTGGGCCCTGCCCCGTCGAATAACTTCCTGATACCTGAAATGTCTATCTTTTCAACCCTTTTGGCAAATCTTCGATTCGATGTCATTCTTCCTCCCTGTATTCCTTTTTGGTGATATTCCATCCTTCCATTGATCTAAGTTCATTAAATATCAGCATGATCATTGCCATACTCCCGTTCCAGTGGAAGGTCTTATTCACTTCCCCCTCTTTAAGTTCACTTACAATACTTTCAATGAAATAATTCAATGCATGCTCTTTTGAAAACTGGACATTAAAAATGACCTTGTATCCACCTTCGCTCCTTCCGTAGGATATTAACGTATAGTCATTATTTTCATACAAGGGTATCTGGTCATAATCACAGATGATCTCAGTCTCATGTACAAAAGAGGAATCTATCCTGGAAAAGCATTGTAATACCTTACTAACATCTTGAACTGTAGCCTGCTTGCCGAACCATATCTTGATCTTACCGATTGTGCATGACAGTTCAATCTTATCAGACCCCATTTCAATGTATGAAATATCCCTTCCATCATAAAGAATTTCATCCTTTGATCTTGAAACCTCTTTTAACATCTGGATATTATATATGTTAACTTAATATGAATATTGCGATAATATATTTTTA
>PYCK01000223.1:0-3302 GCA_009649835.1 Candidatus Methanocomedens sp.
CACAACAGCATCCGCAGCCTCATATCCTGCCCTGACAGAACCGTTCATGCTCCGCTCTGGATAATTAGCCTCAGAGAACATGCCGGCAAGGTACAGCCCATCAACACCGGTCCTATACGGCAGTATCCGCTCAGCATACCCAGTCTCATACACCGGAGCAGTCTGTGCATCCCGCCCCAGTTCCCACCAAAGTACCGCAGACCTGTCAAAATCAGGGTACAGCTTCTCAAGCCCATCCAGGAACATCCCGATAACTTCCTCCTCGCTCCGGGTGTACAGCGGGTCATCATGGTCCTGGAAATACGAAGCAATATAGAGCAGGTGCTCCCCTGCATAATCAGAGGTCGGCATAAAATTAGTATGCTCGATCAAAGCCCCGAACGGCACATCAGCCTTGATGTTCAGCCAGTAAGTACCATCCGTCATCAAAGGCTTTGCCATCCCAAGCAGGGCACAGCATGTACCCTGGTAATGGATGGCGCTCGGGTCAAATCCGGGAATGTCCGATTCTACCAGGGACGCCAGGGTTAGAGGAGGTACTGTGGATATCACAGCATCACACGACAAAGAACCTTCTTCAAGCTTTACACCCGAAACCCGGCCGCCTTCCATCAATATCTCCTCTACACCGTTGCATGTTATGATCCGGCCGCCCTTTTCCCTTATTGAATCAGCCAGCGCAGCTATCAGATGGTGGAACCCCCCCCTCATATATCCCAATCTCTCACCTTCTGCGCCACGGTCTGAGCGTATCTTTACCCTGCCCAGTAACCAGGCAGCACTGACCCTGTCGGCGTTCGACCCGAACTTGCTGTTCAACAGCGGCTGGAAGAAATTATTGTAAACCCCGCTGCCTGCGGTCTTCAATATCCATTCACCTGCCGTGATGTCATCGTATGACCTGACATCCCTGACAAGCTTTGTACGCAATACCAGCAGCGTCAGCCGGAATATATCCAGCAGGGACATAGGCGGGAACTTCAATATCTCCAGGGGAGTGTTCATGGGATATGCCCTGCCGCTCCAGTAATAGCCTGTGGTACCCTTGATCCACTGCAAGCGCTCTGCCAGGCCCAGTTCGTCAATCAGTCCCATCAGTTCGGTATCGCTGGAAAAAAAATGATGGTAATATTTCTCAATATAATAATCATCAGTGTGGTCATCAACGTGACCATCAGTATGTTCATCAATGTGGTAACTCTGTGCCATACCACCCAGTGCATCGTCCTTTTCTACCACGGTTACCTGATGTTCATCCGAAAGCCGGTAAGCCGCCGCAAGTCCGGCCAGCCCGCCGCCGATTATTACTATCTTGCTCATGTTCTCACATCCAGCCCCTATTAATTACCTTATTGATTATTATCTATAGAAAAGCACCACCCCATACTCACTCCGGGGCCTGTCAAGCTGGCGGTACATAATGAACCTGTAATTGATGTCACCAGGCTTAAACCAATACCATGCCATCTTTGCACTGTCCAGCCGGTGGTAGTCATCATCCACTACCTGCTTTACGTAATCAGCATCCTCGTCATGTACAATTATGATGGGCGCATCCAGTACAGGATCATTTTCCAGGTTCACCCTCCATTTTACATTTTTATAATGGCGTATCTGCCACAATAACTGCGTATCCATCTCATTATCCGTGACCTCTATCTCAGTGTAAAAGCCTTTGTGCCTATCGGCAGTTTCATGTAGGGTGGCCATGAAGTGCTGGAATTCCTGGGGCGGCTGGCTGGCCTGTATCAATGGTTCGGCAGGGTCCGAACAGTTCTTGTAGTTCAGGTTATAGCTGGTATACAGGAAGAAGGCTGAACTTAGTACAAGTATGACCACAAAGGCAGCCTCAGCCCATCTTGGCCGCTGTTTCAGGGAAGGCATGACATCACCCAGGTATGCGCCCGCGATCAGTACTGCCGGAAGAAGAGGATGCAGTATCAGCCAGGGTACCTTCTCACCTATATATGCATAGGCTGCAAGGCTGGCAGCCAGCCAGTAGACCATAAAGACCATCATTGGATTTTCCCTGCTTTTAATGAACCGTGTAATATAGTCTATACTTCCTATAAAGGCGAACAAGGCTACAGGAAGTTCATACAGGAAAAGTAGTGGGATATAGTAATACGGCGGCCCTCCGATACGTTCTATCTCATGCATCTCATACCAGTGGGAAAAGGCACTGAAAGTGGCACCTTTTACAGCTTCAAAGTCCTTGAAGAAGTAAGAGTAGAATATCACAAAAATGGCAAGGAACACTACTATGAACAGACCGGTATCCATCAATATCCTGAACATGTGCTTCTCAAGTGATGCGATGATGTCATGCTGCTGGTGTCGGGTGTGATAGAGCAGCCATAGCCTGTACAATACATACATTCCGACAGGAAATCCCAGCAGTGCAATGGTAACGTATGCATTCTCTTTGGCAGTGACCGATAATGCCAGTGCGGCAGAACCCAGTGCTACATATATGAGCCGGTTGGGATTATTTCGTTGTTCAAGATATTTTACCGCACACACCACGGCTGCCAGCGTGAAGAATGTGATGAATATGTCGTTGCGGAAGAAACGGGAATAGTACAGGAAGGATGGTGAGAATGCAAAGAACGCTGCCGTGATAAGCCAACCCGGGCGGCCGAGGTGATGCCTGAAAGGATATACCAGCAGTACCATACCAACGCCGGTCAGTGCAGGGACCACACGGGCTGCAAAATCGGTATCCCCTATGATGTTGAATACACTCACTGTAAGGAAATACAAAAACGGACCGTGAAATACCGGGTTGTATTCATAATTGCCGTTTGTGAATAATTTGTAGGCAAATGAGCCTACAGCAGCCTCATCATGGTGGAAGGGGCGAACATCAAGCTGGTACAGGCGCAGGGCCGTGGCTGCTATTATTATAACAATAAATAAGATAAAGTCCGGCTCCTTAAAAAACGGTCTTTTGTTTGTTGTTTTATCCCCTATCATATTGTTCATGACTTCTATTGGATTATATTTAAGTATATTCAATAAATGATTGTATCCATTTCAAAAAGGGATCTCTCCAACATTGTGGGGGTAATAGTTTGCCTGGATCATCGGAGAAATCGAAAATCGTGACAGGATTTACAGGATCGACAGGATAATGGTTGCCATTCCATCCTGTAAATCCTGTAAATCCTGTCCATGAAGCCAGGTCGTGAGATTCCATATTCCATGATATGTTCCTGAAAAATGAAGTTATCCACACGATGTTAAAGAGAGTCTCAAAAAGTATGGCAAAATGCAAGATTAATATAGACACTGATTTNACA
>PYCK01000223.1:3310-6614 GCA_009649835.1 Candidatus Methanocomedens sp.
TAATCNGTGTAATCNGTGTCTCAAAATTCCGGGCACTATGATCAATTACCATTTAATTTGAAAGGTATACAAATGATTCCTGGTTCTACATTGCTCTATGCATCGACTCTTTGCACCTGCTCCATGCACTGGCTNTATGCACCTGCCCCGGTCCGGTACCAGTTCGATAGTAAAAGATTGAAGTGACTGATAGTACATCAGGAGTGGTGGCTTCTGGTTCTCATTTATTTTGTATACGATAAAATTAAAATAACAATCTTTATCAACCATTATGTTTATTGGAACATAACAATGACCACAAAAGATCATATCCTACAAATCCTAACGATATTCACACTGCTTGTAGCAATATTCTCAGTAACAGGATGCGTTGACAGCGAAACGACACCAGACAATGAAGCGGGTACTCAAGGTATTACCGCCACTCAAACCACCGGACCTGACGAAGAAGCAATACTTAAGATATTCCACGCAGGCAGTCTCAGCATACCCATGGCAGAACTGGAAGAAAAGTTCGAAACGCTTCATCCGAATGTGGATGTGCAGCGCGAACCAGCAGGCAGCAGGGCGTGCATTAAAAAGATAACAGAGCTTGACAAACAATCAGATATCCTGGCATCAGCCGATTATACCCTCATTCCGACAATGATGATGCCGGAATATACAGACTGGTACATTGCGTTTGCGAAGAACCAGATAGTCATAGCCTATACCGATGACAGCAAATACAGTAGCGAGGTCAATTCGGATAACTGGTACGAGATACTCCGCAGACCTGATGTGACCTTTGGTTTCTCAAATCCGAACGATGACCCCTGCGGCTATCGCTCAGTAATGGTAACGCAGCTATCTGAAGCCCACTATGGTGATGATAACATCTTTGACGACCTCATGGGAGATAATACCGCAATAACGATGACATTCGAGAATGGAACATATACAGCAGTAATGCCCGCCTCTGAATATATTGAGCCTAACACAAAAAAGATAATGATGAGAAGCATGGAAGTTGAACTTTCATCAGCACTTGAGACAGGCGAGATAGATTATTTCTACATCTACAGAAGTGTTGCAGTACAGCATGGATTCAAGTTTGTGGAACTCCCGGCGCAGATAGACCTGAGCTCAGTCGAATATGCAGATAAATATAGTACTGTCAGGCTCAAGACCGCAAACGGTAATATAGTCATCGGCACGCCGATCGTTTATGGGATCACTATTCCAAACAATGCAATGCAGCCAGAGCTTGGAATCGAGTTCATAAAACTGCTGCTTAGCGTTGACGGACAGAATGTATTCATAGACAACGGACAGCCTCCTATCGTACCGGCAGTAACAAATGATCTGGAAAATGTACCTGCCGAACTGGGAGCATTACTCTAAACCGACGACTCTACCCTGGGAGTGGGGTTAAATTTCCTGGGTGGAGTTAAATTTAATATAATAAGAATTCGATAACACCATCTGCATGTTGAAAAAAAAGCAGACCAGACCCATGCTCACAAGCCGAAAAGCACCTGAGCCACTAATGCTCGTATTTCTTTTCCTGGCTCTGGTGCTGCTGTTATTTGTAGTTGTAACGCTTGCCAACATGGTGATAGAGCAAGTAGTTACTGACCTGCCTGCACTTATCAGTGCGGCTTGCGAAAAGTCTGTTATAAAGTCCATATCATTATCCATGTATGCCGGGCTCGTTGCAACTTTGATATCCATGGTGCTCGGGATACCTGCGGCATATATCCTTGCACGTAAGGATTTTTTTGCAAAAGGTTTTGTTGAAAGTGTGCTGGATATACCTGTTGTCGTCCCGCATACTGTGGCTGGCATAGCACTTCTCACTATCTTTGGCGCAAACGGCTTGCTTGGCGCTCCGCTCGAGTCGTATATCCAGTTCAGGGACGCATTTGCCGGAATCGTCATTGCCATGCTCTTTGTATCTGCGCCTTTTTTAACCAACTCGGTGCGTGAGGGGTTCCAGAATATAGATCCCAGACTTGAGAACACAGCCCGTTCGCTTGGTGCTCCTATGTGGAAAGCGTTTTTATTTGTCACACTGCCGCTTGCTGCACGCCACATCATGGCAGGTTCGATCATGTGCTGGGCGCGGGCGATAAGTGAGTTCGGTGCTGTCGTGATCATAGCATATTATCCGATGATCGGTCCGACACTTGTGTATGACAGGTACCTGTCGTACGGCTTGTCAGCGTCAAGACCTATTGCGGTTCTGCTGATACTGGTTACTCTTACAATATTCATAGCGGTAAGGCTTATATCCGCGGGCTGGCGTATATATGATAAGGATTGAAGGTCTGCACCGGAACTGGAAGGAATTTGCGCTTAAGGGAATAGACCTTGAGGTGCAGGATGGTGAATATTTCGTAATACTCGGTCCCACAGGCGCCGGGAAGACGCTCCTGCTCGAACTTATTGCCGGATTTCATGCACCTGATCGCGGTGAGATATTTATTAATGAGAAAAAGGTCACAGGACTGCCGCCTGAAAAGCGCAATATTGGTTTTGTATACCAGGACTATTCCCTTTTCCCGCACCTGGATGTCAGGAAGAATATCGAGTTCGGACTGCGCATGAGAGGTATCAGGGACGGCAGCAGGGTGGAGAAGATGGCTGAGAACCTGAACATCTCGCACCTTCTGCACAGATATCCGCTGACACTTTCGGGGGGTGAACAGCAGCGGGTTGCGCTTGCGCGCGTGCTTCTCATTGAACCGGATGTGCTGCTGCTGGATGAGCCGCTGAGCGCTCTTGACCCGGGAACCCAGGATACGACCAGGCGATTGCTTAAAAAAATACACAACATGTCCGACCTGATGGTTATCCATGTTACGCACAACCAGACAGAAGCACAGATACTGGCTGATCGCATTGCAGTTATGATGGACGGCAGGATAGTGCAGGTTGCAGCAGCAAACGAGGTGTTTGACAGACCGCTTAATGATCGGATCGCGCATTTTATGGGGGTTGAAAATGTGCTGAAAGGAACAGTCACTTCTAACAGTGAAGGACTTACCAGTATTGCCCTGGATAGTTGTGAGATCGAGGCGGTGTCAGGGTGTGCGGTTGGTGAAACAGTCCATGCGTGCCTTCGACCTGAGAATGTGACAATTAGTGTGGTGCCTGTTAAGAGCAGTGCCAGGAATGCGTTTGAAGGAGAGGTGATCGAAATTGAGCCGATGGGTGCGCTTTTGAGGGTAAAGGTGGACTGCGGTTTTGTGGTGAATTCGTTCATAACAAAACAATCTGCACTGGAGTTGGGACTTGAACTGGGTAAGCGTGTGACCATATC
>PYCK01000224.1 GCA_009649835.1 Candidatus Methanocomedens sp.
GCAGAGATGTGTTATTTTTCTCTGCGTGCCTCTGCGCTCTCTGCGGTTTTCTGAATCGTCCCAGTAAATAATAAAAAGTCTCAAATTTTTATGGGAAAAGACACCAGTGCCAGCTATAAAAAGAAGGACTTAAATATCACCTCGATTTAAGATAACAGTTATGACCCAGATAGATAATAAGGTCTTCAAAGCAATGGGAAGCTCCACCCGCATGAATATGCTGGAGGTACTGACTGATACTGAGATGCATATTTCAGGACTGGCAAAGGAATTGAACATCTCGGTCCCTGTTGCGGCAAAGCATGTCAGGATATTGGAAGATGCCGACCTTATTGAAAGAAAAGAATTCGGCAAAACCCATGTACTCAATGTCAAATCAAAAAATATGTATAATATTCTCGATAAGTTTGCTAAAGTCGATAACATCGAACTGCCAAAAGGAAGCAGCCTGTTAGATGCACTGAAAAGCGTGTCGGCTGTAGAAGTTAAGAGAGTGGGCAACCGGGAATATGTAATATCCACAGATGGTGAAGAAGGATTATTCCTGTATGAGATTGATGGAAAACTCTCAAATAAAACAGTTGATGAATATTTATTAGAGAAAGATGTCACAGTTGAATGGAAGAGACTGGTGCCTGTGACTAAAAAGAAGATATCTGTAAATATCAAGAACTGATGGATCCAATAGTGGTAATTAACTTGAGATACATTAAATCACATTTTCATTTGACTGCGCCCACATTGTATTGACCACTTTTTGGCTAACACCTGTAACCCGGAACACCAGTATTATATATGAAATCTCCAGATGATGTCAGAGGAATTGCTAATGCTGAAAACATCCCATATCGTTCTATTTATTCTAACCGTAACCGTATTGTTGATCCCGAACACACTGGCGTATCCCATCAATATCACCGATAATTTAGGATGCACAGTGACGATCGAAAAAACACCGATGCGCATCGTGTCCCTGTCTCCGTGCAACACAGAGATATTATTCGCAGTTGGTGCCGGTGACAGAGTGGTCGCAGGCACCATGTATGATACATATCCTCCCGAAGCTGTTAATCTAACCAAGATCGGTGGATTCTCTAGCGTAAATATCGAAGCAGTAGTGAACATGTCTCCCGACCTTGTCCTTGCCGAAGACGGCAACGGCCTGGATACGATCAATGCATTGAAGAGCCTGGACCTCAAAGTGGTCACATTAAACCCGAAAACAATGGATGACATTCTTGAGAACATCCGGCTTGTTGGGAACATCACAGGAAACGATGCTGCTGCTGAATCGCTCACTGCAGATATGACGCAGCAGATCGGGAATATAACAGACATGACCGAAGATATCCCAAACAGCAGAAAGCCCCGCGTGCTTTATATCGTCTGGCATGAGCCCATGTATGCAGCAGGTGCAGGTTCCTATCCCGATGACCTGATACAAATGGCTGGCGGAAATAATATCATTCAGGCACAAGGCTGGCCGGTCATAAGTATTGAAGACGTTGTTGATAAAAATCCGCAGATCATAATCTGTTCAGGTATGGGGGGAGGTTCATATACCATAATGGAAGCCATAACAGGTAACCAGGTACTGGCGCAAACGGATGCAGTGAAAAATAATAAAGTATATCCGGCAGACGATCCGAACACGATCGAACTGGCAGGTCCGAGGATCGTCCAGGGATTAGCTGAACTGCATGGTCTTATCGCACCTGATATCCAGCCAGGGGAGATCGAATCACCCACACAAGTTATTGAAACCCCATCTGGAGTATCTGCTGATAATTCGAATGACACATCCGATACATCTTCGACGCCCGGCTTTGGTATGATACTTGCACTTGGCATGATATTGATGGTTTATTTAAAACGAGAGAGATAAGAGATAACTATTATGGCTAAACCCGGCAAGTCGGTTATTTTTATACTGGCATTACTCCTGATCGCAGCAGTGATCAGCAATACAGCCATAGGCTCTACCAGTATCTCCCCGGATGTCACCGCAAAGATCCTGGTAACTGAAATATTTGAGAGTATATTAGAAATGACCGGAAAGATATTCCCGTCTGTCACCGCAAATATGCAGGCGAACGGGTATTATCCAGTTGATAAGACCTGGACTGACAGCCAGGAGGTCATTATCAGCGATATCCGCCTTCCCAGGGTACTCCTCGCAGCCCTGGTGGGTGCAGCCTTAAGCACAGCCGGCTGTGCAATGCAGGGATTGTTGAAAAACCCGATGGCAGACCCATATATTATCGGGATGTCGTCAGGTGCGGCACTGGGAGCATCACTTGCTTTTGTGATGCTGCTGCCGGTCCAGTTCCTCTCATTTATAGGGGCTGTTATCACAATATTTGTAGTATACAACATATCAAAGATCGGGGGCAAAGTGCCGGTCGATACACTCTTACTGTCCGGTATAGCAGTTGGTTCGCTGCTCGCTGCATTCACTTCCCTGATCATATTCATCTCCCATTCACCTCACCAGATAATCTTCTGGCTGATGGGCGGACTATGGACAGCAAGCTGGGATAAGGTAAAGATCACATCTGTCATGATAATTTTTGGTATCCTTGTGCTGTATCGTTTTGCCTGGAGCCTGAATGTAATGCTGCTGGGGGAAGAGCAGGCGCAGTACCTGGGTATAAACATTGAACAGGTGAAGCGCTACGTGCTGGTATTATCCGCACTGGTCACGGCTGCTGCTGTATCTGTTAGCGGGATCATCGGTTTTGTGGGGCTTATCATTCCCCATATCATGCGCATCATTGTCGGTCCCGACCACAGGATACTTTTTCCGGCTTCAACCCTGATGGGTGCGGTCTTTTTGGTACTCTGCGATACTTTTTCCAGGACCATCATAGATTCTGTCGAACTGCCTGTGGGTATCGTGACCGCCATGTTCGGTGCACCGTTTTTCATATACCTGTTACGAAAGAGGAGGCAAAGCCTGTATGCTTGAGATTCGAGACCTGAGCGCCGGTTATGGACACAGGCATGTCCTGGAGCAGATATCAATCAAAGCCAGTGAAGGTGAGGTTGTCGGGGTCATAGGACCCAACGGTTCAGGAAAAACAACGCTGTTAAAGACCATAACAAAGGTTTTAGAACCCATCTCAGGGACAGTTCTTATCGATGGGACGAATATTGATGAGATGCAAAGCACGCAGATCGCGAAAAAGGTGGCTGTTGTCTCACAGGTGATCTCAATAAATTTCGAGTTCACTGTGGAAGATATTGTATTAATGGGGCGGACTCCTTATATTAAAGGATCTGAAACTGTTGAGGATATCAATATAGTGAGGGATGCAATGGAAAAGACAAACACAATTTTTTTGAAAGACAGATTGATCACGCAATTAAGCGGCGGGGAACTGCAGCGGGTGATCATTGCAAGGGCGTTTGCACAGAATCCGAAGATCCTGCTTCTGGATGAGCCAACTTCACATCTTGATATAACGAACCAGATAGATATCTTAAATCTTGTAAAGCATGCCTCTCGAAAAGGTATGGTTGTGGTAGCAGTTATGCACGACCTGAACCTTGCTGCCTATTATTGTGATAAGATATGTCTTCTCCGGGACGGGAAACTGATATCAGTTGGCACCCCGGACCAGGTGCTGACCCCGTCTAATATTGAACGTGCATTTAATATTGCTGTAGAAGTAATTCCAAATGAAATAACAAACTCGCTTTATGTAATACCTGTACTGGAGCCACTGCATGAGACATTACACTAAAGACTCTACACTGATCATCGAGGGCGAATTCGAAGCCATAAGTTCAGGCATTAACGGCGGTCGCGCTTGTGTAGAATGCCTGTTCAACCATCAGGTGCAGCCGGGCTTTAACCACTTCGAACCTGCACAGTATCTGGACCGACTGGCTGATTCTCTTCAGATAAGGAGACCGTATTTCGGACTACTGACAGCAGTGAACATGGATGATCTGTGTGTAAGGACAGATGACTACCTGACAACTTTTGTCACTGCTGGTATCACTCATCCTTCAGGCTTCAGGGTTAAGGATAGTGAGGCAGGGACTATCAATATTATTCTTGTTGTTAACGGGATCCTGTCCGAAGGTGCAATGGCAGGGGCGATCATCACAGCCACTGAGGCTAAAGGGCTTGCGCTGATGGAAATGGGATACGATTTTTTAGGAACGACCACTGATGCGGTGATAATTGCATACCAGAAACATTCCTCAGCGTACATAGAATATGCCGGATCGTATACGGAGTTTGGTGAGAAGATCACAGGAACTGTTGTCAGATGTGTTAAAGAGGGGATAAGGAAAACTGAGAAGAGAAATGGGGATGGGAATGAATATGAATAACGAGTGCATTTTTATTTCAACTCTTGATGAGGCAAAATGATACTGCAAAAACGTCTTTATGGCTTACCTTTTCCTGTGCATCATTTCATGGCACTCC
>PYCK01000225.1 GCA_009649835.1 Candidatus Methanocomedens sp.
TTGATTTTTTTGCTGTTCGTTTCATTCATTTTACAGCAAGCGCGTCTTATCCTTTGGTCTTGGTGTTTTCACAACCAAAAACCGGAATATTGAATCGCTTTCATTAAGCAGACGGTGTGGAATTCGCGCCGGGCTCTCTATGAATCTATCTGCTGTAACCTCTTCTCGCTCGCCTCCGATCTCAACGATACCACGTCCTTCGAGTATATAAAAAAAGACGTCAACCGGAGTTGCGTGGAGTTTTAACTCTTCTTTTGGCTGTAATGTGATATGTACCGCCTGCACATGCTCAGTATCATGGATCATTGATGCATGAACACCATGTGGGTTTGGAGATGCGGGCGCTGTTCTTGTATTAATTATCTTCATTATCGTATACCTCTTGAAAACTTAAATAAATCCTATCATGTTTCCTTGGACTGCCTTTATGGGTCTTGCAGGAGTTGAAAAAAACACAACACTGCACCATTGTTTTATTCGATTATTGCCTCCATTTTAATAAATCTACGTGATCTTGCACAAAAATTTATCAATAGACTCCTATGCATTTACTGGTTTTATGATAGATATAATTCTCCTGCAAAATTCGTTAAAATAGGTGATAATAATATGAGTTCTTATCATTATTCCAATCCGATATACTATTTCCATTAACACCGATTTTCGTCAAGTGTTCAGGAACAACCGGAAATCTGGCTACCTACGCCTGATCAACCAGCTATTGAGGCTCCCCCTAACCTGCGAACATGACAATGCGCCGGATGTACTTGAGGGTGTAAGTGCAGCTGGCATGGTAATAGGAAAAGGTGGGAGCCAGGCTATTGAATGAGACGAAGGTCGGTTTTTGTCACCCAACCGTCTATCGTGTCGGCAAGGTCGGTTCAATTCATTGTACCAAGTAAAAATCGCACCCCTTATATACCCAGAAATTTCTACAGTAATCCACATGTCTGAATACCATATCAGGATCCAGGACATCCAGCCCAAGGACAGGCCAAGGGAGAGGCTTCTAAAAAACGGCCCGTTGGCACTCTCAGACACAGAACTGCTGGCCATTATCCTGCGCACCGGCACCAAAGGCGAGAACGTCCTGAACCTTTGCAGCCGCATACTGGCCACATACAACATCCAGCAACTCAGCCGCACATCCCCCACCCGATTGCAGGAAATACACGGCGTGGGAGCCGCCAAGGCCGCCGAGATAACCGCACTGTTCGAACTGGCCCGCAGGCTTGAGACCTTCACTGAAGAGGAAAAACCCCGTATAAGCAGTCCCGAAGCAGCCTACCAGTTTATCTATCCAAAACTGCGGGAGCAGAAAAAAGAGTTATTCATTGCCCTGCACCTGGACACTAAAAACCAGCTCCTGCGCGAGGAGACCGTATCAGTAGGCAGCCTGAACGCCAACATTGTCCACCCCCGCGAGGTGTTCAAGACCGCTATCCAGGAAAGCGCCGCTGCCATCATCGTGGCCCATAACCATCCCAGCGGCGACCCTGCCCCCAGCCAGAATGATATAGATATCACACGCAAGCTCATAGACACAGGCAAGATAGTGGGCATCGAGCTCTACGATCACATCATAATCGGGAACGGCAGGTACCTGAGCCTGAAAGAGCAAAACCTCATATAACAGGCACTGCAACCTTAATCTAACAGGCGTTGTAACCTTAATGTGGTGTGATCATTGCCCAATCCAGCAATAAACCATCCAGGCTCATAAGCACTATCTTACTTGAACCTTCGGGCAGGTCATAGGGCAGCTCCTCATACCCGATATAAAGTTCATCCCCCTCATTGATCTCGGGGGGTGCCTGCTTAACCTTCCCGAAAAAATATTTCTCTTCTGTTTTAGAGTCACGTACGACCACATTTCGCCATGCTTTAGCTTCAAGCACATTCAGTACCACGCATTTTCTTTTGTACTTTTTTACTTCATCGGATTTTGCACTGATCATAAACATCACTTAAATGAATTAATATCATACTTACATTAATATTCAGTAGAATTACACATGGGGCATCCAACCCATATTAATGTTTTTCAAATCCCCGCATTAAAGGATTTCCTCGATCATATCCCAGTCATGTTCGTATATATGTGCACTGGCACTGATAGTAGTGATCATGCCCGGCTTAACACCCACCTCGGCGGCAACATACTCCAGCAGTCTGGACAGGCCGTATAGGTTAGCAGGATAGGCCCCGGCAAAATCATGACTCCTGAACAGTGTAGTCAGGTTGACCATTCCACCCCTTATCTTGAAATCGTCAATGATCATGCAGGGCACCTCGTCCACTACCGTATCCACAGTGGGCACCCAGGTAACTGCGGTGGCCCTGCGGGTTGTCGGATTGTGCTTGAGTTTGTCGATCACATATGCAATCTGGTCAATCTTTTCGTCCCAGTTACGCAGGCGCTGCCCATAGGTATACTCGAAATCCTGGACATTCTCCCCTGTAATCAACTGCTTGGCATATTCCTCAAGCCGCTCCTCATTCCAGGATATATCGGCAGGTATCCGGTCAGTATAAGGGTCCTTGACAACGATCATCAGGTTCAGGTATTCCTTTATCTTGCTACCCCGCTCATCCGTAACCTCATGTCCCTGGTTCCAGATCATATTTATCCCCCTGTACCAGGCATCACTGATAGTATTTGCCCTAATGATTCTGCCTATTTGAAGTGTCATGTTTTCCATCTCTACATTTTTCAATCGATTGAAAGTTCCAAAAGTTTAAGTTTATTCAAAGTAGTTAAAGATAGTGATACGTAATATTCTTAGTTTGTGATTTTCATGGACCCTAAATTCATTAAAAGACATCCGGAATCTGAAACATTCATAATTAAAAAATTCTCCTTTTTTGAAAATGAAGTGAACCTACCGGGAAATGCCGTGGTGGGCATGGGGTGCGACTTCTGGGGAGACCTTGTGGTAAAAGGTAACCTTGTACTGGGCAAAGGCTCAAAGGTAAAGGGTGATGTTATTGCTGAGAATGCAACAATAGGTGCCGATTGCGAAATACAGGGCAACATCAAGGTTGTCGGCAATCTTACCCTGCTGGACAGGACAAAGGTCGGTGGTTTAGCTTATGCCGGTGGTAATATGACTGTCAGACCCATGGTTTCAGCAAGGGCTGCCGAGTGCACCGGTGATATCCACGTAACAGGCAGGACTGATATTAAAAGCATCCAGTCAGGCCGTAAGCTGGTCGTCAGAACAGGGTAAACTGCTTCTATGTTTAAATGATTCTTGACTTTCGTGAGCCTTTTTCCTGGCCACTGCATATGAAAACATGAATAATTCGTTCAACAATATTGTGCTGTTTTTCAGTAACTCAGATTCAAAAGTACCTTTGGATAGAAAATCCAGTACATATACTGAGGCTATGCATGCCTGGCTGAATTCATCTAAATCCTCGAAAATATTATTTACGTGATAGTACGCTGACAACCATGGTTTTTTTAACAGACCAGTAACAGTGAAACTGAATGGACCTACGGGACGAATAGCATTGATCTCCATAAGTTCATCACGTACGCTCTCTATCTTTTCCCCATCCCAATTATCTAAGGGTGAGGACGATGATTCATATTCTTTCCATATGGATACCAATATTTCAAATAGTAAATCCTTTTTCTCTTCAAGATGGATTATATGGTAATCTTTATGAAATTTGGGTGTGCTAAATAAATAATCTCTTAAAAGTGTCCTCAGTTTCTGTGAAGAATCTCCTTCAATATCATCTAATTTTTCAAGTATCTGATATTCCCTATCACTTAGCTGTACGACAACCCATTTAACCATGTAATCTACCTGAAAATACCAATATAAATTAATCTTTATTGGTAGTCAGTCTATAAATAAACACAACATATTGATTGGTTCTCATGCAGTAAACAGATAGTACATGACATAAACTGCCATGAACATCAATGCAAGTAGCAACGAATCTCCAACCGGGTTTCTCTTCACAGGATCCCTTGGATAATGTTTCTTTTCATCTTCCAAATACGATATAGAATCCCTCCGGGTTCTACCGCCTAAATGTCCAATAAATCGAAGTGTCAAACTGTCCTTGAACAGCATAACCGCAAGTACCGGGTTTTTGGAAAACCATTTCAGGAATGATATGATTACCAGACAGATGTCCACGGTCCACTGTGAGCCCCTGGCCAGCGGTTCATTGATGAACCACATAAAGACCTTGCTGCCCTTTCTATATGTCCAGTCGATATCAAGGGTAATAGTAGGTTCCACATGCAATTTCTTAAGCAGCAGGAAGAAACCAAGAGCTGTAAACATTAAAAGCTGGAGTTCACCCACAACATGAGGTATAGTGAACGGCTGGAAATGCACTTCATACGGTAACAAGTCATACAGCACCTTCGGATAAACACCTATCAGGATACACAGGAATGCTGCAATTCCCATACCTGCCAGCATATTTACAGGTGGGTCTTTTGCTTCTATGCCGCGATCCTTTCCAAAGAAAGCAAAATAGGGGAGCTTTATCCCTACTGACAGGAAGGTACCGATCGATGCCAGCATCAACATGAGAAATATAATATAATGATGATCATGTTCGGCTGCTGCAATGACCATTGTCTTGCTAACAAATCCGCTGAACAGCGGCATACCTGATATTGCAAATCCGGCCACCATGTACATTATCAGGGTAATTGGCATTTTCTTGTACAATCCGCCCAGATCAGTGAGTTTTCGAAAACCTGTAGAGTATATAATCGCACCCGTAGACATGAACAGCAGGCCCTTATAGAGGATATGGGCAAAAGCATGTGCGGCAGAGCCGTTTATTGCCATATATGTTCCAATACCCACACCACACACCATATAGCCTACCTGACTTATGATATGATAACCCAGTATCCTTCGAATATCGTTTTCTAACACAGCATAACACACGCCAAAGATTGCCATAAAGGCACCCAGCCACATCAATATCTCAGTACCGGAATATGCCCTCAACAGCACATATACTGCAGTCTTGGTGGTAAATGCAGATAAGAACACGGCCCCAACTATGGTAGCTTCCGGGTATGCGTCTGCCAGCCATGCATGCAGGGGCGGGACTGCCGCATTCAGTAAAAAGCCAATGAGTATCAGGTATGTATCCAGACCGTCGAGACCGATATGACCGAACTCAAGTGAACCTGTTTCTACTACCCTTAGTACAATTCCCGCAAGCAAGCATAAACCACCGGCTGTATGAACCAGCAGATACCTGAAGCCTGCATCAATGGATGCCTTTTCCTTTTGGAACCAGATCAGGAATACAGACGAAAAGGCCATGATCTCCCAGAAAATGAACAATGAGAACAGGTCTCCGGAAAACACTACGCCCAGAGCACTTCCAACATATAAGAAACCGGCAATAAAATGACCATGCTCTTTTACATGCAGGGAATAAAGTACACCGATAAAGGCCATTATCACAAAAACATATCCGAATACCATACTTAATTTGTCTACCTGGCCAAAGATCAGGTCATATCTAAGGTAACCATATGTCCATTCGGTCCCGGATTCCATTGCCAGGATATTTGCTAACCCGATCACCGGGATTGTAAGTACATATAACTGCCTGGCCTTGCCTTTAAACAGGGGGACAAGCATGGCACCAAGTATAAATATGGTTACAGGCGGAATCCAGTTAATCATAATAATCCTCCTCTTTCATCAGCCATTGATGACCCAGGAACTTAACCACAAATACCATTACCACACACCCGACAAATCCAAAAATTGCATGAAATGCCGGGAATTCTGCGATATGGGCAAGGGATAGGTGCGTTTCCCTGATTCCCATAAGAATAAGTTCCAGCAGGATCAGTACAACCAGGCTTGCATAGAACAGTTTTTTAAGTAATGCCAGATTCTTTGGTTCATCCAGATATCCCATATCAGATCCCTCCTGTAGTCACATTCTGGACCGCTACATTTACCAGTTCCAGGAATAAATATGGCGCATCAGGCCAGATTCCCAGGATCAATGACCCGATCGCAGTAAGTGTGAGTGGAACCAGCATAAACGGACTTGCCTCCCCGAATGTCAGCTCTTTATCTGGTTTTTGAAAGAAGGCAGTATATATCACAGGGAAGAAATATGCCACGTTCAGCAAAGCACTTGCCAGCAGCACGATCAGGATGGGTAATTGATTCAATTCTACTGAGCCCAGCAGCAGGAACCATTTACTAACAAACCCGGCAACAGGCGGGGCTCCAGCCATACCCATGGCACCCACGGTAAAGGCCAGCATAGTTATTGGCATCTTCCTGCCAATTCCCTTCATTTCACTGATATTCTCCATCTTTGCTGTCACAATGATAGCACCTGCACACATGAACAATGTGATCTTCATAAAAGCATGGTACGGTATATGCAGCATCCCGCCTGTGATACCGTCCGGTGTCAGCATTGAAACGCCAAGCACGATATAGGAAAGCTGGCTCACTGTGGAATAGGCAAGCCTCTTTTTCAGGTTATCATGCGTCATTGCATAAAAGGATGCCACAATGATGGTAATGCATACGAAATACGCCATCATCAGACCAATTCCTGTCTCTCCCATCAGGTCTACACCAAATACATAAAGTATCACCCTTGTTGCTGTGAACACACCTGCTTTTACTACAGCCACTGCGTGAAGTAAAGCAGATACGGGTGTGGGTGCCACCATTGCTGAAGGCAGCCATGAATGCAGGGGCATAAATGCCGCCTTTGCCGAGCCGATCATGAATGTGATAAAGAGTATCTTTAGCATGACAACAGGTATACCATGCCCGTCCAGAATCCCGTTAAAAGCAAAATCGGTAGTGCCTGTATAGTAATAGACCGCTGCTACAGAGAAGAACAGGAATATACCTGCAGTCATCAGGTATAGCAGGTATTTGCGTCCACCACTCATGGCTTCAGGAGTCTCGTTATGTATAACCAGCGGATATGTGGAAACTGTAAGTACCTCATAGAACAAGAACAGGGTGAACAGGTTGGCTGAAAATGCAATCCCGATAGCACCCACGATGGCGATGGAAAAACAGAAGAAGTACCTGGTCTGGGCATGTTCTTTTAAACTCCGCATGTAGCCAATGGAATAAAAAGTGGTGAATATCCACAAGAACGATGAGGTCAGGCCGAACAGTTCACCGAATGCATCCACTTTGAACTTGATGGGCAGGTTGGGAAGCATCTCTATAACTGTGAATTGTATCACACTACCTGCCAGTATATCAGGCAGCATGGAAAGGACGGTAAGGAATAATACGACTCCTGCAGCAACTGACCACCCATCCCTGATATTGGGATGCTTGGAAGAGAATATGATCAGGACCGCACAGATCAAAGGGATCAGGACCGCGAGTAATGGTTTTATAGTAATTATTGTTTCCATGTTTTTGTCTCCTACCCGGGCAAAATAATCTGTACCATTGGTGCCATAATTTCCTTAAGGGGATACAATGCCAGCACCCCTAACAGGAATGTCAGTGCCGCCAGTATCAATATGGGTAGAAGCATACTAAGTGGCACTTCGTCCACCTTGCCCCCTTCTGCCCTATAGAAATACATGTTCTCAAACACCCGCCAGAAATATACGATATTCAACAGGCTGCTCAGCATTATCACCCCGACAAAAACCCACATGCCAGCTTCGATTGCACCAAGGGCCAGATACCACTTACTGACAAATCCCACAGTGGGCGGGATTCCTATCATGGATAATGCCACGAGGGTGAATGCCGCAGATGTATACGGCATCGTCTTACCGATGCCTTTAAAATCGTTGATGTTACGAATGCCGGTCTTATAGATTATGGCACCGGCCACCATGAACAAAGCGGCTTTCATGATACCGTGGTTCATGATATGGATGACCCCGCCGGTCATTGCGATCTGGTTCATCAGGGCTACGCCCAGGATGATATATCCTATCTGGCTCACACTGGAATATGCCAGCATTCTTTTGAAATCTGTCTGGGCAATGGCCAGTACCGACCCTGCAATGATAGCAATGGCTGCCAGCCATGCCAGAATAGTATGGGCGTGGACAGTGGAAATGATAAAATCAGGTTTGAAGATGGTGAACATCACCCGTATCATCACATATGCCGCCACTTTTGTAAAGGTGGAAGCCAGCATCGCACTGACCGCCGAAGGTGCCAGGGAATAGGCATCAGGCATCCAGGTGTGCAGCGGGAACAGACCGACTTTAATACTGAAACCCACAAGGAAGAAAGCAAAAGCGGCCAGCACTACTTTGGGCCGCTCATCAAATGCCAGGGGAAGGCGGTCTGCCAGGTCCGCCATGTTCAAGGTCCCTGTCACCATATAGAGATAGCCGATACCCAGCAGGATAAATGACGCTGAAACTGTCCCGATGATAAGGTAATTCATGCTTGCCATTAAGGCATCCCTGCTTTTACCCACCGAGACCAATGCATAGGCTGCTATGGAAGATATCTCAAGAAATACATATACATTAAAAAGATCACCTGTGACTATCAGCCCCTGAAGACCCGCAGTAAGCAGCAAGAACACGGTATAAAAATTTATGGTTCTTCCGGGAAGTTCTTGTTCAACACTCTTTTTTGCATATATTGAGACTATGAAGATTATGAAAATTACCACTATACTAACGAAACCATTCAGGTAATCAATGGCATATTCGATGCCGAACGGGGGTTCCCAACCACCCATGGTATAACTTATACTGCCAGTTTGCATCACTGTCCGGAGATTCGATATCGAGAAGATAAATGAACAAAATATTACCAGCGTTACGTAATAAGGTATCAGTCTTTTATTATAATATCCGATAATGGGCACAGTAATGGCTGCAATGAGTGGAAATATCACCACAAGGGCAGGAGCATTATCAAATATCATGACTGCAACTCCAGTATCTGGTCTTCTTCGATGGTCCCGAACTCCTCATATATCTTTATGATCAAGGCCAGGGCCACTGCTGTAATACTTACACTGACTACAATTCCTGTGAGTATCAATACGTGAGGGATAGGATTTACGTAAACCACATGCTCCCCGTGGATATAAATGGGCTCAGTACCGCCTATCACATCGCCTATTGATATATAAAAAAGAAATATGGCTGTGGAGAAAATATTCAATCCGATCACTTTTTTAACAAGGTTCTTCTTGGCAATAACGGCATAGAACCCTATCATCATCAGGGTCACATATATCCAGTAATTGTATTTGGCAAGGATCAAATCTTCAATCATCACTGGTACCTCCGGGATAGAATTCAAGGAATATGGTAACCATCACAGCCATTACTGTGATGCCTATACCAACTTCAACTCCACCGTCGATCAGGAGTGCCCGGACTTCAGCAGCATGATGGATGAAAGGCAGTGGGACTGCCCCGTAATCCAGGTATTTTCCTCCGAAAAGAATTGCCAGTAACCCGATCCCTGAAAAAATTAACACGCCTGTTGAGCGCATGATCATATTGGTCTTTTCTGTCAGCTTTCTCCTTCCTCCAGTGACCCCAAAGGCCATGACATACAGGATCATGCTGGCTGCCAGGATCACACCGCCCTGGAATCCGCCACCTGGACCGCTGCCACCGTGAAATATCACATACAGGCCGAATATCTGGATAAAGGGCACAATTAACCTGATAACCGTCCTGATTATCACGTCTTCCTCTTTCAATCTTCCCGCCTCCTTAGCAAGAGCAAAACCGAAACACCGGCAGTAAATATCACAGTGGTCTCCCCAAGGGTATCGTAACCCCTGTAATCTGCCAGAATGGCTGATACTATGTTCTCAACACCTACTTCTTCTTCACTGTGCTCAATATAATATGGCGCAACATGCAGGTTTGTCGGGGCATTGGGATCTCCCATGTCAGGCATGTCCTGTGCCGACCATATCAGCAGAGCCCCGACAAGTAATACGGTGATCAATGGTAATATCCTCAATCTTCAGACCTCCCTGTGGTCCTGACCAGAGCAAAAATGAAGAGCACAGTGGTAATGCCTGCTCCCACTGATGCTTCCGTAAAAGCGACATCTACGGCCCGCAGTTCCACCCATACGATGGCCATGATAAGGCTGTATAATGACAGGATTATTACTGCACTGAGCAGATCCTTTACTGAAATAGCGGCCAGTGCTGCAACTACAAGGAAGAACAGCATGGCAATATCAAGAGACCATATCATATTATTGCCGCCTCCATGGTGGTAATCCGACTTTATATGCTGCTCTTGCAATTGCATGGGTGGCTACAGGATTGGCCACGAAAATGAAAACGACTAAAAAGAGCAGTTTTACACTGATAAAGTTGAAACCATTGTATATTATTAATCCGATGATAGTCAATCCTACTCCGAGAGTATCGCATTTTCCAGTAGCATGCATCCTTGAATAAAAATCAGGAAGCCTTAGTAAACCTATAGTGCCAACTACAATGAAAAATAACCCGGTAATTATAAACACTGCAGAAATCACATTTATTACAGTTATGAGCATCTTGTTCACCTCAATATTTTGTTGCTGCTATGGTCATTATGAAATTCAATAGTGCATACACCAGTGCAATGTCCAGGAAATGTGGCCTGCCGTAAATAAATCCGATCAGTACTAATAGCAGGATGGTCTTGGTGCCGATCACATTCACTGCAATTATCCTGTTAAATATACCTGGGCCGTGTATGGCACGATATAGCGAGAGAAAACTGGTTAATATGAGTAGCAACCCTGCCAGCAGAAATAAATCTTCCATCTATTTATCCTCCATAAACACATGTGCTACTTTTTTTTCCATGGTGCCCTCAAGCAGATCGTCAGCCGGCTCCTTAGCAATAGCATGAATTAAAAAAGTATCATCATCTATATCGATAGTTACAGTACCTGGGGTCAATGTGATGGAATTGGCAAGTGTTGTCTTTGAAAGGTCGGTTTTCAGAACAGATTTAAATGTTATCATATCAGGGTCGATGGGCATTTTGGGGTCAAGCACCCTTTTTGCAACATCCACGTTTGCAAGTATGATCTGGTACAAAATCCAGGGCAGATACAAAGCGAACCTGAATAGCTTTTTGATATTATTCCCTCTATCTTCATTTACAAACACCATATCATATGTGAACAGTGTAACAAGTGCCGTACTTAACAGGCCAAAAAATAAATGGAACCAATCCAGAAATGTGGATAATAATAGCCAGAATGAAAATAACAGGACAAATAATGCTAAGAATTTCGTGAATTTCATTCGTATCTTTCCCGATTTTTTGTTGTATATAATCTATAAGATTATGTACTCCAAGTAAATGCGAGCGTTAGCGAGCATTTTCTTGATGCAGAGTATAATCCTATATG
>PYCK01000226.1 GCA_009649835.1 Candidatus Methanocomedens sp.
TATGAAATGAACGTAAACCTTATGGATTGGCTCGTCCCATGGAACGAAGATTGCTGCTGGAAACTGGTTCTAGTCTCCATGCCCATCGTAATACTCCTTGGCTACAAGTCCCGAAGCTGGAAAGCAGGTATTGCAATCGCCTGCATACTCTGGGCACTGACGATCCTCGAAACATTTCTTGATTTTGCATTTGGTTCCTCCCATAGCAGGGATCTTGAATCAATCGAACTTTCTGTAAAAATCGCTTTTGCACTCGGTTGTGCAATCGTTGGAGCGCTGAGTGGATATATAGGAGGCTTGACAGATGAAGACGAAGACTAAAAAGATCCTGGCAATCGTTTTGTTGTTTCTAATCGCATCCGGCGTAATTTTAATTGCTCTCGTGACACTGCAATCCCCTGTGAAACAGGCGATCATGCAATCAGAACTGGACGATCTGATGACAGCATCCGGCGCAACAAGACTCACGACAAACCCGGGTCCGGATGAGGATCCGGTGTGGAGCCCGGATGGAACGAAGATATTCTTCGAAACACGCCCTGACGTTGGTTCAAGACGCTACAGTCCCGAATGTTACATAGCGGTTATGAATGCAGATGGAAGCAATGTAACAAGGCTGGCGAACGGCAAAAATCCGGTACTACGCTCTGGTAGACTATACTTCGAATACAAGGATCCTGTATACACCGATCTACGGGTAACAGAGGCAATGGATTTGGATGGGGGCAACAGGGAAAAACTCCTGTCTTTGAATGTGAGAACATATCCATTCCAGGCGATAAGCCCAGATAGAACAAAGGTATGTTGTTGTACGCACTATGAGACCGATTACTACTTTGTATGGTGGAAAAATGACAGTGTGACAAAGGAGAAGGGCGATTGGAACATCGATGGCGCTAAATACAACGATATATGGCAGAGTGGAGAGATACATATGGCAGGTCAGGGATTTCATTCGGATATCTGGGTGATGAACCTTGATGAAAGCAACAAGATAAAAATCGCATCCGGGATTGAGAGCAGTAACTGCCCCCCGCAGCCAAGTTGGAGTCCCGATGGAACGAAGATATTCTTCTTAAACGCGATGATATCTCCTGACACTCATACTGAGAACGTGGACATCTGGGTTATGAATGTTGGTGGTGGGAACAAGAAGCGGCTTACAGACCATCCTGGGTATGATGCGAATCCAAAATGGAGTCCGGGTATGGAAAAGATCGTATATCGGTCTGAGAATAATAGCAACTTTGATATCTGGATAATGAACTCTGATGGCAGCCACAAAGAGCGGTTGACAGAAAGTCCGGATACCGAGGCAGATATTGAGTGGAAACCTGGTGGAAATTGGGCTGCTTATATCTCGTGGTCATCGAGAGGGTATATTTATGAGGGGGAGCATAACTACGAGGATAAATCCGAGATATGGGTGATGAATGTGGATGGGAGTGAGAAAGAACGATTGTTGGGCATTCCATATCCGTATGGTGTGATAAATGACATCGAATGGAGTCCTGATGGCTTGAAGATGGTTTTTGAGTTCTATCAGAATTATGGGAACTATGACATCTATGTGATCGATGTGCCGGAAACGATGGGGGGTGTATAGCAGATGAATACTTCTGGTAAACTGGTGCTTCAAGGCACGCTGGCACACCCAATCGCAGCAGAGCTGCAGTTTCCAAAAACCTATAAATCACCACATTTATCACCAATCTAAACCATTCCCCTCCCATGTTCTTAGCCATGGGCGCCGAAGCCACCATCGAACTCAGGGACGTCATGATAATCAAAAAACGCCTCCCAAAAGGCTACCGCCTTGAGGCCCTGGACAGCACGATCAGGCAAGAGCGCACCAGGGCAGAAGCACGCATCACTTCGGAATCAAGACGCAGGGGTGTGCCCACGCCCATCATCTACGATATAGAGGACTTTGAGATAACAATGGAATACATCGATGGGCAGAAGGTCAGGGACATCCTCACCCCGGACCTTAGCCGCCGCATAGGAACCGTGGTAGGCAAACTCCACAGTGCCGGCATCATCCACGGCGACCTCACCACCTCGAACATGATACTGCACGACGACAGGGTGTACCTCATCGATTTCGGGCTGGCGTTCTACGACAACTCGGTAGAGGCCAGGGGCGTGGATGTCCACGTGCTGTTCCAGACATTTGTGAGCACCCACAATGACCACGAGACCATGAAAGAAGCCTTCGCACAGGGGTACGGCCAGACTTTTGCTGATGCAGGGGCTGTACTTGAGCGGGTGACAGAGATAAAGGGGCGTGCACGGTATGCATAAAATATATTTTGCCACCGGCAATGCCCACAAGCTCAGGGAAGCAGGGAACATCCTGGGTGCAATCGGGTATGAAGTCGAGCATATCGACTGCGACTATCCCGAACTGCAGGCAGACGACCTTGAGACCATCTCAGCCTACGGTGCACAGTGGTGTGCCCAAAAACTGGACAAGCCTGTAATGGTAGATGACAGCGGCATATTCATCCAAGCCCTGAACGGCTTTCCCGGTCCGTATTCCAGGTACGTGGAGGACCACCTGGGCAACCAGAATGTCCTGAAGCTTATGGAAGGAGTGCCCAACCGCAAAGCTGTGTTTAAAACAGTGGTGGGATACTGTGAGCCCGGCGGAGGGCCCCATACATTCACAGGCGAGGTAGAGGGAACCATAGCCTTTGAGGAGCGGGGGATGAATGGGTTTGGCTACGACCCCATATTCCTGTACAAAGACCGCACCTTCGGTGAACTAAAAGACCATGAAAAGAACCGGATATCTCACAGGGGCAATGCCATGCGAAAGTTTGCAAGCTGGCTGCAGGAAATATAAAAAAATAGGAAAATAGGATACGGTTCAGGGCCACAACCCGAACCGGTAATTTAACACGAGTAACAAAATACCGATTGCCACTCCACCGATCACGATAATTTTCGGGTCCATGTGGTATGTGGTCTCATCGGCCTCATAATAACGCATAAGGCCAGCCGATGACATCAGGCCGCTCTGTGACTCTTTCTTTTTACCCACTGTTATTCATCCTCCAATTCTATTATTTATCGTAATTCGTCCTTATTGCTTATCAAGGTATCTTAAGAACAATATTATACCAATGCCTTAAGCAGGTCAAAGTCATGAACCATACCCTTAAGTTTATTGTTGGCAGAGATCACTGGCATCTGGTCTATATTTTTTCGCTTCATCTTCCTGGCCGCGTCGCTGATAGAAGTGCTGGGAACAGAAAAAATCGGTTCACCTTTTAACGTCACTGCATCCTTTACCGAGCAATCCGGCAGTTTGATCCTGGATACGCTGTAATACAAACTCATAGTATCACGCATTGATTCCCATGTCCAGGCATCATCATCCGAACCTGCAGACATATCAGAATGCTCAACAGAATCCTCGATAATGCTCATGTTGATCAGGTCTTTATCACAGACCACACCCAATATCTCTCTTGACTTATTAACAACAGGTGCGGCTTTGACCTCAGCCATTTCCAGGATCATTCCCATTACGGAAACAGGAGTATGTTCCCATACTACGATAACTTTGCCATCAATAAAGTCCCCTATTGGGTCCGGAATGTTAAAACTGGCAATAGCACCGATAATATCCGCTATAGTGATCAGCCCCACCAGGGTATTACCCTCCACAACCGGAAGTCTCCTGACCCCTGAATCGATTATCTTCCTTGAAGCTTCGACAATGGATTCTTCTGCAGTAATAGTAATGGGGTCCCTTTTCATCAGGATTGCAAGCTGTTCCTCTTCCGGGTTCTTTAAAAGATCGGTCCTGGTCACAATGCCGACCAGGTCACCGTTCTTGACCACAGGCACACCGGACACATGCTTTTTTTTCAGGATATCCAGTACTTCATCCCTTGATCCCGGTAGTGTTGCAAAGGCAACATCCCTTACCATGATGTCATCAACTGTTGTAAAATTTGGCATTAATTTAGCTCTCCATTTTGGCTGTTGACGATATTTTACTATCTGGGCATTTCCCCTCTGACGATCATTACAGGCACTTTTGAAGTCCTTGAAACTTTTTCTGCCACGCTGCCCAGCAGGAACCTGTCAAGCCCTCTCTTACCAAGGGTGCCCATAACGATCAGGTCTGCCGGAATAGTTTCCGATAATTTCACAATCTCTTCTGCCGGATGTCCTTCCACAACAAAGCATACCACTTCCACATCTGATTTTTTTGCCTCTGCTTCCACCTTTTCGGTTGCTTCGCTGCCTTCTGTTTTCAATAGTTCATACATGTTCTCCCATGCCGCGTCCATGGGTATGGTGGCAAATGCACCGGTATCAACTACATATATGGCAGATATCCTGGCCCTTGAGATATTGGCAAGCTCAACGGCATATTCAACAGCATTTTCAGAATATTTCGAACCGTCCGTTGCAAGAATTATGTTTTTAAACAATCTACTTTCCATGGATAATTCCTCCATTTATTATTGCTTTGATGTCGTCAGGTCTCCCTCTTCTGACAAGGCTGGCAACAGGGTCACTACTATTGGATAAGTTAGGGGACTCATCGTCCAGTACCATGATAGTGGCCTGTTTTCCATCCACGATTGAACCGATATCCTCATCAGTCCCAAGTATTTTTGCTCCATTAAGCGTGCACAACTTAAATACCTGTCTGTCATCCAACCTGTAGACCTTAGACAGGAATTCCATTTCAGAGAACATATTGACAGAATTAAGCATAACATTGTCAGTACCAACCCCTACTGTGATTCCCATATCAAGCATCTTTTGTATGGGGGGACGCTGGGGTGAACCGACCCTGGTCACGAAATTCGACCTGGGACATACAACAGCAGGAATGTGGGCATCAGCTAAGTCTTTAATGTGTGTATCTCCGGCATAGGTCATATGCACGATAAAATCGGGCTCCAATCCTATAGCTTCAGGAATATCTGATGTGTCCTTCTCACCTGCATGTATGGCGAACAATTTACCTTCACCATGTGCAGTGTCCACTGCTTCTTCCAGGATGTGGTAAGGAATGTCATTAACACCACTAAAGCCCAGACCGCTACCTATTCCAAGGAGTTCATAAAGTTCACGGACAATTAATTTATCTGGCATTCCCGGCCTGCCCATGACCATACCTGTAATGTTTTTGAAGGTGCCCAGGACTTGCGATAGTATGGATGCACCTTTAATGCCGCCCTCCCTGAAGTCACAGAACATACATGTTCCGCTTAATACCATATCCTCAAGGGTCCTGCCCATGGCATCCTTTAGTAGGTTTTCGGGTGTGTTGTTGAGCACCCTGTGCTTGAGGCCGTGGGGGGGTTTTACAAGGCTGTCCAGGTCCAAGACAGGTGGGTCCTTGAGAACAGAGTCCCCTATATGGGTATGGGCATTCACAAAACACGGTGCAACCAGCCCGCTCAGGTGGGCATCCACCCGGGTGTCGGTCCCCACTTCCCTGATCACATCGTCCTTTATGCAGAGATATCCTTCAATAGGCTCAAGGTCGTCACCGTAGAGGATGGTCCCGGATATGATCAGCTCTTCAGGCACTGTGGCTATTATGTCTCTTTTCATTTATATTAATTGTGTAATTTGTAAGTTGTAATTCACAATGTGATATGAAAAATAAAAAAGGAGAAATGAGAAATGAGAAATAGAAAATATAAAATGGAAAATGTGATTTGTGATTTGTGAAATGTAGTGAACAGATAGGATTGTGTATGAATTGGATTGATTTTGTTTATACCAGTGGTGGAATAATATGTTTACATGCCCGCTTGATGACGTGAATGTTTTCAAGGCCGTATTATCACATCCACGCATTTACAATTGCTATTGACAAGTTCTGGCACAAGGGATTAAATATATGTGTATTGAACTCATACAAACTGTCTTAAGGTGTGAAATA
>PYCK01000227.1 GCA_009649835.1 Candidatus Methanocomedens sp.
TTCATCACCCCTGCACAGTAAATAACATATCATGACACAGGAAAGAAAATTCCAGGTAGGCGTCATCGGGGCAGGCACATGCACCCCGGAAGAAGCACAAGCCGCATACATAGTCGGCCAGGAGATCGCCAGGCGGGGTGCGGTACTGGTATGCGGGGGCCTGGGCGGCGTCATGGAGGCTGCATGCCAGGGTTCAAAGGATGCCGGCGGGACAACAGTGGGGATAGTGCCCACCTCCCGCAAAGAGGATGCCAACCCTTACGTGGACATAGCAATAGTAACAAACATGGGCCATGCCAGGAATGCCATCGTAGTCAGCTCATCAGACATCCTGATAGCAGTGGCAGGGGAATACGGTACCCTGTGCGAGATCGCCCTGGGCCTGAAAATGGGAAAAACCATAGTGTCACTTGCAGGCGGATGGGATATTGAAGGAGTAGTGACTGCAAAGAGCCCCGGGCTTGCCGTGGATACAGCCTTTAAGATTCTTCTTCAATAACGGCATATACCCACTCGTTTAGCGGGTAGCAGGTTTCAGGGGCACAATCCAGGGTACAACCAGTACATGGGCTGAACCTACCCTTAGCAAGAAGTTTTGTATGTTTTTCACCGGGACCGGAAAATGTAAGGGGATACAACCTGAAAGTGTTCCTGCCCTTGGCCAGTTCAGGCTCCCTGCGTATCAGGTGTTTTTTCATCAGTTTATTAACAAGCCTTGAACACTTCTTGCTATCTATCCCAAGGTTTTTCCTGACATCGCTTTGCAGGATGCCTTCCCTGTTGGATTTAATCAGTTCGATCATTTCTTCTTCTGACATAAAAGTACAGCACACCACCTTTTTATATTCAACATTGACCCGGAACCCTAATTCTCAATCGGATTGATGATAATAATGTTGTTACCCCGCAATACCACAGACCCCAGGGAAGTAGATCTTTCACCGTTAACGATCTCAACCGTACTTGTTAAGTGCATATTTAGATATTCATCGGCGCTTTCTAAAGTGCCTTCCAGGATGTGCTTGCCCCCTTTCACTTCAACCTGGATTTTCTGACCTGTTAGAGATTGTACTTTTTTAGTTGGAAACAAAATCAAATCCTCGTTTTATTTTGTAAGCTCCTTATTTGTGAGTTTCATACTTCAATTTTTGCATTTACATAATAGGCATTTACATGATAGTGCACTTACATAGTGGGGCACTTACCTTATAGAATGTCAATACCCAAGAGCACCGCACTGCGCCGGGCCGTAAACTGTATGGAGGGGAGTAATTCCTCACCGTGTTCCTTCACATGTATTTTATAATCCTCAATTGCTTTTTCAATATCCCGGGAGACAGTTACTTTTTTTCCTGAATAGTGGTCCGTACCGCGTTCCAGCCACTTCAAGTGTGTACGTACCCAGTTATCCGGAACTGTTATATTCCGGTTCACCAGCTCCATAGTTATCTCTTCAAACCCTGCTCCTTCCAGCCATCTGGATATGTCATCAAATTTGTGTAAATACAACATCCCCAGCTTCTCAAGAATCTCAAGCAGCATCAAATGTGAGGACTGGGCCTTATTGGTGGGTTTTTGCGACCAGACCATTGATGCAAACCTGCCGTTCTCTTTCAATATGCGATTTACCTCTCTAAGTAATCCGGGAACTTCGCCTGGCTGGATGTAGTTCACGGCATGGTATGAGAAGATAATGTCAAAGGAATTGCCCTTGAAGGGCTGATGGCTGTATTTTGTGACGACAGGGGCCACATTGTTTGTTGATGTACTGCGTATGCCCTGGGCCTGCCCGGTATCCGGAACAGCAACAGCTACGGCTGTTTCCACACTTTTTGCAACCTGGCTTGCCGTAATATAATCCGGGCCAATGTTTAGCACTTGCATATCAGGACCCAGACCAGTGCGTGTTACAAATGCATCCCGGTCATATACTGCATATGGCATCTATTGAAGTTAATAGCAAACAATATGTTTTAATCTTGCGTTCTGGTGATTTTTCAAATTAATCGTGAGAATTATTTAGAAAACTTTAAGGTGGATTGATAGGAAGTCACATTCCTACAAAACCCTTTTTGTACTGGTCAGTACAAGGATTAAACGTAATGTGGAAGACACGCGTAGGCCACATAAACTGTCAATTACATTGGAGGATTGGAATAAATGCACAAAGAGGAACTAATCCAGCTTCACACTCTAATGACGCAGATGAAAAAGTACTTTGAAGAAAATGGATCGGACAATGGTTTTAATATTTATGATAACTTGGGTATAAGTCCGGTTCATGTTCATAGGAGTAAGGCTGAGCATAAACATGCCATTTTTGTTTTAGGTGGCGAAATTGCAAGTGTGATATCAGATGACGAATTTTCAGGTACTGGAAGGACGTCTGCACGAATGAACCAGCTTGCAGAAAAAGCGGAAAATGAGATAAACCAATAAAGTATACAATAAAGTAAACAACCAACTAATAAATATTTATTACGATTTTATAGATTATATTTATTTAATATTCGTATACTATTACCACATTGCAGGGACAACACTTCAGCGATATTACTGGAAAAAGGTTCTACTTTATAATTGTCCTGTTTTTTCCTTTTTTTCTTCAATCATCCTTGAATTGTTCGAAAATTATTCTCCTCGATCATCCAGGAATGATTCGAAAATTATTTCCTTCAATACAACCCATATAGAGTTTTTACTTTATAATTTGGATTTGATGCTTGATGCATGATAAAAAATTGGAAACGACCGCCCTGGTCCTGACAGCCGAGATATATAACAGGAACAAGGATTTGAAAGCAGACGACCTCCCCTCTGAACTCAGGAAACACTACTGGGACATAAAAGAAAAAACAGTACTAAGGCCTATGAATGTCACTGCCATGGACCTGGAAGAACTTCTTGATATTCATGACCCCAAGGAGATTGCGAATTCCTTGCCATTTATGGAATATGAGGAGTTCGGGCAGAAAATAAGACCTACCGTTTTTGACATCGGTGTCAAATGGCTGGCCAAACATGAGCATGGAGTGGAATATATCGAGAACAATCCGGTGCTTGCACAATTTTATGAAAATTATGATTCCCTTGATGTAAGTTATGAAGCAGCAATTGGACAAAATGAGCCAAAAGAGGTCAGCCGGCAGTGGGTTGATTCACTTATAGCGCAGATCAGCACTGAAAAGGAAGCTGGAGACCTGCTTAAACTTGTACATATAACTGTGCCTGAGGAGATCGAGCAGACCCTTGACAAGCTGGTACTTAACCAGGACCAGAAGGATGAAGTGGAAAAGATGGTCAAGGCCATACAGTTCAAGGACTACCTGAAAAGGATTGGCCTTATAGAAGTAGGTAAACTGTTATTTGTGGGCCCACCAGGCACTGGCAAGACCTCCACTGCCAGGGCCATGTCAGCCAAATTGAAACTGCCATTTTTAGAGGTCAGGCTATCCATGATCACTGACCAGTACCTGGGCGAAACTGCCAAGAATATTGACCGGGTGTTCGACCTGGCAAAAAGGATGAGTCCGTGTATCCTGTTTATTGATGAGTTCGATTTCATGGCCAAGACCCGCTCATCTGACGAAAACGCAGCCCTGAAACGGGCTGTGAACTCCTTACTGAAGGCCATTGACGAGATCAGCCTGGTAAAGCATGATGTCCTGCTAATCGGTGCCACTAACCACCCACAGCTCCTGGACAGTGCCGCATGGAGAAGGTTTGATGATATTTTAGATTTCCCCTTGCCAGATAAGGAGATGCGCCATGAGATCCTGAAGATCATCTTGAGTGAGATAGAGGGCCAGTTCGATACTGAGGAGATCGCGGCAATAACAGAAGGTTATTCAGGTTCTGACCTGAGATTGGTAATTAGGGAAAGCGTCCTGAACGCCCTGATGACCGATCGTATGGCATTGAATCAGGACGACTTGATCCGGGCAGTAGGCGAGTTCAACAAGAGGACTTCATTGAAATACATAGCTGAAGAAGAATTATGAAAGTCATACTGCTGGGCACAGGGGATGCTATCGGGACACCTAAGATCGGATGTCATTGCCCTACCTGCCAGGACGCACTTGATGGCGGTCCCAGCCAGAGACTCAGGTTCTCGGTATTAGTTGAGGGACCTTTGGGGTTGGTGCTGATAGATACCAGCCCGGACCTGAGATGCCAGATGATATCCCACGGACTGGATCATGTTGATGCCGTTATCTGGACCCATGCCCACTATGACCATTATGCGGGTTTTGGTGATTTTCACCGTGTCCAGAACCATGTCCCTGTATATGGGCAAAAAGACACCCTGGAGTATATCCTGCAATACCTGGGATTCCTGAAACCTGTGAGGAATGAGGTAATGCCCCTGGAACCCTTCGAATTAGCGGGTCTTGAGTTCACCCTGTTCCCTGTCAATCACCCGCCATTAAAGGAATCGGCAGGTGTTATGATCCGGCAGGGTGACAGGAAAGTAGTGATAACCGGGGATACCAACGAGGATATACCTGAGGCCAGCCAGGATATTATGCGGGATGCAGACCTGATGATAATAGATGCCATCGTTCCCCCTGGCATCAACCTGGTCAAACACTTGAACGCCAGGCAAGCCGCCGAACTTGCCAGACGTCTCGGTGCCAGGGAAGTGGTGTTCACCCATATCAGCCACATGTTCCCACCTCACGCTGAGGCCGTCAAAGAATGGCCTCTGGGTGTGGATGGCATGGAGTTCGTGATCTGATTAATTATCCTTATCTTTCTCTATAATTTCCCGTTTTTTATGTAACTTACGTATCTCATTTTTAAAATATATTGCCGTGACAAAAAACGCCACCAATAGCACCAGGCCCACGAATCCCATTATGGTGGGTAGTGATGATTTGTAATATTTTACTTGGATTAACTGGTGTTCTGGATTGGGATTATCCCAGACCAGCCATATCCTGTTCTGTTCGTCTAATCGTTTGGTGTCCGGTTTTGGTTTTGTGGGACCAAAGATCATATTGCCTGTATCATAACCCTCTGGCAGCACCACGTTGACGGTCTCGTTCCTGGAAAGGATATGGTAGAACAGGCCCTGTTCCCAGTAATAAGTATACGCAACATAACCGTTTATGGTGTCTGCAAATTCGAACTGTATCTTTTTATTTTGGCTGGATTCAGAATATGATACATTGTGGGAGATATTGGAAAATTCATTAATACCTGAAAAGACCATCGAGTTGCCGGTATTTCCAATGATCACCAGATTATCGATCCCTGGTCCCTTTTCAGACTTGACACCTGAAATGTCTTTTGGCACAACTACCTCCAGTCTTGGTGCGTTCACAACAGTGTAGATGGCCCTCACTGTCTTGTTGGTATACAAAAAAAATGTAGAGGAATTGGTGAATTTACCTTCCGGCACACTGAATTCATATGCAGAAATATCACCAGGGTCAATTTCAATTTGTTTTGGTTCTTTACTTTCCAGACATCCATATGAGGTGAATACCATCATTATCAGGGCAGCCAGGAGTAGAATTTTTAGTATTCTGTTTACCATGGTATGTTGACACCCGGTCCTACTTGTATCGAGATACTTTTGAGGCCCTGGGATCGATCTCAATTATCTGGATACCATCCCTGTAGACCCTGACCATGCCATCGCTCTCAGATGTAGTAACTGCTACGGCTTCCGTGTCCCGTGTGATGGCCGCGGCTGAAGCGTGCCGACCGCCCAGTCCTTTAACCATCTCCACTTCCCTTGCATTAACATCCAGATACCGTCCGGCTGCGTGGATATATCCATGGCTGTCCATGACAAATATCCCGTCAAGCTGGGCAAACTCTTTAACAGTTTCCCATTTTACAGGATCGCGGATATTGAGTTCTTCTTTAGGATGGCCAAAAAAGGGATTCAACACAAGCTGGTGGGAACGTTTCATTACCTCTTCCATGTCACCGATTATAAAAGCAGTACCTACAGGTTTTCCTTCCCTGCCGTATGCGCCCAGGTCCATTGCGATCATCAGGATTGATTTTAAGGTATTCAGGTTGACCCTTTCCGAGCATGCCCTTAGTTCTTTAACTACAGGATTGGCTTTCAGGTCATGCACGACAATACTGGTTGTTTCGCCGTGTGAGACGATGCCCACTATGTGGTCTGCTGCCAGTATGTTAGCAATAAATGCAATAGCTGAAGCATCACTTATGCGTTCTGACCCCAATGTTCCTTTATAATAAAGGGTCTCAGAGATGGCCTGGAGCCGCCTGGTGGAATCTTTTCCTTCTTCCACATTCCCGGCTTCAAGGAGATGATCGGCAGCCATCATTGCAGATGTGGAAGCGAACAGGACAGGGATGTCGGTATCAATATCAATGGGCAGTTCGTTTGACATTATTATTATTATGGCAGACGCAGATATCTCCTCAGCGATATTTACTGCGCTTTGGATTATCAGACTTTTTTTAAGCATAAGAAATTGCCCCTGTTTGTTCGTTTATTTAATGTATATCTTATCAACTTTAAATTATTTATATTAATCCTAAATCTTGTTTTTTCCACATCAACATACAGGTATATACCACTGGTCTATACCTATATTCACTATCCACTATTCCTGATATGCCCACTATCCCTGATATGTCCATTGTCCCTGATATGTCCATTGTCCCTGAGAAGTACTCATCAAGGTCCTGCAAGATATCAGCACGAATTATTTCCCGGCTATCAGATCAACCCGGAAGCTGCATGGGTTCACCATCAAGATATACAGTGGGTCCGGTAATGATACCATCCAGGTGTATGCCTGCCACCACGTCCCCGCCAAAGGCGCTGTTATCACCCAGGGCCACATGGACGGTGCCAGCCACTTTCTCATCCTCAAGTACATTGCCGATGAGATGTGCCTCCGGATTGATACCGATACCTAGTTCTGCAAGGTTGCGGCCCGGTGGTCCAACACTATCGATCATGTTAATGAACTGCCCGGCCCCCTCACCGGTAATATCAGTGGCCTGCCCGTCTTCGATCTTGATGGTCAGGGGCGAGTCCAGGATGCCAAGCCCGCCCATGGAACCGTCCACTACGAAAACGCCATTGCCGCTTTTCGGGGCCACGAACACTTCACCGGCAGGCAGGTTACTGGACGAACCCGGTTCATGGCAGATACCATGGTCAACCCTCCAGTCACATCCTTTTACATTAAAAATAATATCAGTACCAAGGTCTGTGGTGATCCTCACTTCATTCACACTGTCAAGCCTGGATTTCAGTTCAAAAGCCGTATCCCTTATAGCAAGGAAATCGGCAGTAATGCCGCCCGATCCCATCATCTCAAGGCTTATCCCGGGCATGGTGGCTATACGTGCGCCAGCCATTTTGGCATTGATCTTAGCCTGGGTATGGGTCAGGGACTTGCTGGTGGGTGCCAGTACCACGTCGGCAGCAGCCATTGCCTCTGCCACGGCCTTGGGTGGCTCCTGGCCGTGTACCCCCCTGGGCTCCATAGTCATTAATATCGGGTCACAGCCCAGCTCTACAGCCCTGTCATACAATGCGCTGGCGATTGAAAGATGTGTAGCAGTATCTGTAATTATCAGTACAACTTCTCCAGGCTTCACTGCCATGCAGGTTTCCAGTACAATGCCGGTGCTGTTTTTCAATGACATAATTGATCCTTACCAGTGAGACTTATCGGAAAAGCCTGGTTTTTGAACGTATAGGAAAGTATATACTTTCCTGCAGGCTTAGAAAATGCGAACGAAGTGAGCATTTTCTTGATATTCCAGCTATATTGTCTAAACCAGACATATATAGCTTTATGCCTGGATAATTCTCCAGGAATGCATCGTAGATTTCTACAGTCAGAGCCCCACCCTTCCCACCTACGAAATGAATTCTGGGGCATCCGTGGGGGTTGCCGTACACACATCGCCCGTAAGTAGAAATTTGGGCCGTGTGCCAAAAATGATAAGCACTTGCCATCACGCTTATGATAAGCATGATATTTTAAATAGTTAAATATAAGTATGATTAATTCGAATTAAAATTGTTACCAAATGTTATTTCAATATAACTTGGCAACTACCAGTGTGGGTCATTGAAAGGGTGGTTCAATCGAAGATAGTTATTGAGCTAAAGTCTAATTAAGACTATAGCATGTCAATAGATGGAGTTGGAATAACATTATTCGCAATGATTTTTTGGGGGTAATCGATATTAATTTGAATGGCGATAAGAAAAAGAGGATTAGAAGAAGCAAGATAGATATAACAGTGGCTATTTTAAAGATTACCAAAGGTGGTGCCAATAAAACGCGGATCGTTTATGGGGCAAACCTCAACTTTGTTTTGGCAGGGAAATATCTTGACTTTCTTGGGAAGAATGGGTTCATAGAATCGACAAACCCAAAAACACATTACCAGATCACAGACAAAGGGCGCGAATTTTTGGACAAAGTACAGGAAATCATGATTGAATAGTGAGTTGGGTTATCTCTAATATTCAACTTTTAATATTAAGGTAATCTTTACCCACATTTGTTATATGGTATGTTTGATGGTTGTTAGATTTGTCTATGAATTTGTATTTTAGATAGATATCTACTATCGGCTTAACCTTATTCTCGTTTAAATTTAGACCAAAAGCTATTTTT
>PYCK01000228.1 GCA_009649835.1 Candidatus Methanocomedens sp.
ATACAATTGATTGAAATGATGGGGCTACTGGTTGCAATGATATTGAGCATTAAACTGTACCAGACAATGACGGGGTCTGATTGATGTATCATAATGTTTTTTTTTATACTGTTATCATCCGGATAGTATCAGGTTGTGCGCTACTAATTTTATTTTTTTTATTCTTCAAGCTAAGTAAACGGCTGGGTGATGCCCTGCAAATGAAAAAATATTATCATCTGTTTACTCTTGGTTCTGTGTTTGTTCTAAGTTCACTGGTAGTCCAGTTATATATCTTGTTAAATTGCAAAACCGCAGATTTCCAGATACATCAGTTCATTGATCTGGGCTATCTGTTTTTAGCACTGGGAGTTACATTCGGTTTCATTGCAGTACTAAAATACTGGGGTTGGCTGCTAAAAGAAATAATCCACTAATATAATAACAATGGGGTAGGAGACATTAATACCACTATCCGTAAAAAACTTACATTTGGATTTTTAATCATTCTACTGGCATCGTTCCTCATAGCAGGCGGTGTCGGTGTGTACCTGTTCAACAACGTTTTCCAAACCAACATCCAGGATGCTGTGGTGCATGACCTTGATGTTGCCAATGTGATATATGTTGACCACATGAAACATACAGAGGATATGGTGTCCTACACTGCGGGTTTTTCACGGATAATTTATCCATTGGCCAATAGACACCATGGGGTGCTCCGCCAGAATCTTGTAAATATCTATGATGAAAAGTTTTACGGTGAACTTGATATACTAACTGTTGTTGATAAGAACGGTATTGTGGTGGCAAGGGCAAGAAATTCGTCATCATATGGGGATTCACAGGCTGATAATGATCTGATCCGGCATGCTATGAATGGTACAACAATTTCCTCGACTGTAATAATCACACATGAGGAATTGCTAAAGGAAAACAGGTCTCTTGCTGATCAGGCATATATGGAGTTTACACCCACTCCAAAGGCGAAACCAAGACCAGAGAACCATTCAACATCAGGTATGGCCATATTGGTCGCATCTCCTATCTATGACATGAATGGACGTTTTATCGGTGTACTGTACGGGGCTGATCTGATAAACCGCGATTACTATATCGTGGATGAGATCAAGAACGCTCTGTACAAGGATGAGATTTATGGTGGGAGGGATGTGGGTACTGCTACTATTTTCCAGGAGGATTTCAGGATATCCACCAATGTTCCCACAGATACAGGGGAGCGAGCGATCACAACAAGGGTTTCCCGGGAAGTAAGCGAAGCTGTCCTTGAAAAAGGAGAATACTGGAAGGACAGGGCTTTTGTGGTCAATTCATGGTATGTAACGGCCTATAAACCTATTAAGAACATTAATGGGGACACCATAGGAATATTGTATGTGGGGATACTGGAACAGCCATATATTGATGCAGGATACAGGATATTGATAATATATATTTTATTTTTATTCACAGGTTTTGTGCTGTCCATCTTTGTTTCGCAATACTATGCCGGTGCCATTACCAGCCCTATCAATAAATTGATCAAAGGAACAGAATCCATTGCAAGGGGACAATTTGAGAAAATAGAAGTGGGAACAAATGATGAAACTGCCAAACTTGCCAATGCATTCAATGAAATGGCTATTGACCTTCAAAAGACGATGGGTGAATTAGTATTAAAACGAAATGAAATTGAGACAATATTCAAGAGTATAAGTGATGTAGCCAGTGCCTTGGACAAGGATAATAGGATTATCTTTGCCAATAGTCTGGCAAACAAAATTTTTGGTGACGATATTAATGGTAAATTCTGTTATCAGGTATTTGAAGGAAAAGATAAAAGATGTGAGGACTGCCCGGGTATTGAATCATTGAAATCCGGTGAGGTCGTACGGGTGATCCATTCCAGGATGGATAATAACGGCAAGGAGTATTTTTTTGAGATAACGGGCTCACCGTTAAAAGATGAAAATGATAATGTCACCGGTACCCTGGAGATACGAAGGGATGTGACAGAACAAAAGACTCTTGAGAATCAGCTAAGGGAGTCCTACGAAAACCTGGAGAATGCATACAAGGAACTCCAGCAGATGGATGAAATAAAATCTGAATTGGTCGCCAACATTTCCCATGAACTCCGCACTCCGCTTACATCTGTCAGGGGATATACGGAATTGATGCTGGATGGTACGCTTGGGGATATAACAGATATGCAGGAAAAGAGCCTGATTGTGGTATTGCGAAACATTGACAGATTGACAAGGCTAATAACGAATGTTTTGGACCTTTCAAAGTTTGAATCCATAGAGCATGAAATATCAAGTTTACAACTGGAACGTCTAATAGACGATGTAATTACTGATTTTGAAAAGAATGCTAAAGATAAGAATATCACAATCGCAAAGGACGTTGAGGCGAACCTGACATTAGAGGGTGATGAGGATAGGCTGGTACAGGTGTTCTATAACCTGCTGGAAAATGCAGTAAAGTTCACTGATGAGGGGGGGAAAATATCGGTCAAGGCTTATCGTGAGGATGCATATCATTTACATATAGAGGTTTGCGATACAGGCATTGGGATTGCGGAAGATGAACTTGATATGGTATTTAAAAGGTTCTACCAGATCGATTCAAGTTCTACAAGAAAGTTTGGCGGTACGGGTCTTGGTCTTGCCATTTGTAAAAAGATCATTGAATGGCATAATGGGACTATATGGGCACGAAGTATCCAGGGCAAGGGAAGTGTTTTCCATATCCTGCTGCCTGTAAAACAACCTGACAGTAGTTCGCAAATATATAAGTAATATAAATATTTAAGTAATATAAATATTTAAGTAATATAAATAATACAAATATATAAATAACACAAATAATATGAATCACATAAATCAATTAAAAAGTTATAGGTGGGAATCAAATTGACTAAAATGATAATGATAGTGGATGATGAACCTGATACGGTCGATCTGGTAAAACTTGTCCTGGAAACAGAAGGTTATGAGATTTTGGTAGCATACAGTGGTTCGGAAGCTCTTGAAAAGATCAAGACCGAAAAACCGGATATGGTACTTCTTGATATTATGATGCCCGGGATGGATGGATGGGCAGTACGCACTAAGCTTTTGGAGGACAAGGAAACAAAGGACATACCGATCGTCATGTTGACTGCCAGGGCCCAGCCCATTGATAAGATGATCGGGCTGCATGTGGTGGGGGTGGCCGATTATATTACAAAACCTTTCGGACGCAGGGAACTTGTTGATAGAGTAAGGGCGGTGCTGGGAGAATAGTAGATATACCTGTCTGCTGTCGATATATTTATTAATCCTGGGATAGTGTTCTCAGGAATATATCAGGTGGTAGAACAGGTATGGATAGACTGGCACTCATTAAACGGAATACTGAAGAGATCGTAACACAGGAAGAACTGGAACGGTTACTGGAGACTAAAGAATCTCCTACTGCCTATGTGGGCTATGAACCCAGCGGCAAGATACACATGGGTCACGTCCTCACTGTTAATAAGCTGGTAGACCTGCAAAACGCCGGATTTGAGGTGACGGTGCTGCTGGCAGATGTTCATGCGTATCTCAATGAAAAGGGGACCATGGAAGAGGTAAGGGAGATCGCTGATTTTAACAAGGAATGTTTTATTGCACTGGGTCTTGAGGAAGGTAAGACCAAATTTGTTTATGGCTCTGATTACCAGCTTGAACCTGATTATATGTTAAGTGTGTTAAAACTGGCCAGGGATACTACACTGAACCGTGCCAAACGCAGTATGGACGAAGTCAGCCGCAGTGCCGATAATCCAAGGGTGTCCCAGATGGTGTATCCCCTGATGCAGGCTGTGGACATTGCCATGCTGGGAGTGGACGTGGCTGTTGGCGGTATTGACCAGCGTAAGATACATATGCTGGCCAGGGAAGGGCTGCCCGGGCTTGGGTATAAGGCGCCTATCTGCATACATACGCCTATCCTGCTGGGTCTGGACGGCAAGAAGATGTCCTCGTCGTCAAATAATTATATTTCCATGGATGATTCCGGGAAGGCAGTAAAGAAGAAGATCAATAAGGCGTTCTGTCCTGAAGGGGATATCGTGGATAATCCTGTGCTGGCGCTGTTTAAGTATCATATTATGCCCAGGTTCGAGGAGATCACTATACACCGGCCTGAGAAGTACGGTGGTGACCTGCATTACCGTGGTTATGAGGAACTTGAGGCGGGGTTTGCATCGAAAGAA
>PYCK01000024.1 GCA_009649835.1 Candidatus Methanocomedens sp.
ATGTTAAAGTTCCTGCTGCCAGCCATCAACTGCTGTAATCCGGTCCTGGTCTTCTGGCAGTAACTGTAGATACCCAGGGCACCCAGCGGTATGTCCTTCACATCGCTGCCGAACCTGTCAACAAGTTCCTCATAATGCACAAATATCTCTTCGACCCTGCGCCCGTACTGGGACACCGTCTTGGGCAGGTCGTCCTCCTCGATCCATTTGGCGATGTTCTTGCCCACCATGCCCGGTATCATCAGTCCGCGACCCATGCATACCGCTTTCACATCAGGTGCGCCCATTGCAATGGCCTTGAACACGCCGTCCTCGCTTGAAAAACCACCAGCCATTGCAAGATCAGGTACTCTCTTGCCCCTTGCCTTTAGCTTCTCTGCAAACTCGTAAACCTGGCTCTGGAGGTAGAATGTGGGTGTACCCCATTCGTTCATCATAGGCCACGGGCTCATGCCTGTGCCGCCTGGTGCACCGTCAAAGGTGAGCAGGTCGATCTTTGCTTCTGAACTGTAAGCCATGGCCATGGCAGTCTCCACCATCGGGTATGCTCCGGTCTTCAGAGTGATGCGCTTGAATCCCAGGTCACGCAGCCTGTCGATCTCTGCCATGAAATCTTCCTTTGTGACAAATCCCAGGCGGGAGTGCCTCTCGAACTCGCGTATGGCACCGATCTTATATGCTTCCCTGATATCGTGTGCTTCGGGGTCAGGAGTAACTACGTATCCCCTTTTCTTCAGTTCAACGGCCCTTTCGATTTCCTTTACCTTGATCTCGCCGCCGATACACTTTGCACCCTGGCCCCATTTCAGTTCAATGGTTTCCAGGTTGTGCTTACTGCCCACATACTCGGCCACACCCAGGCGGGTGTCCTCCACATTCATCTGGACAAGTATCTCGCCGAATCCCTCATGGTACTTATTGTAAGTCTCGATCCTGCGGTCCATCTCAGGGGATTTGCTGATCTTGCCTTCAGCGTTTAGTTCCAGTTCAGGGTCAATACCGCAGACGTTCTCGCCGCAGACCAGGGTGATGCCTGATATGGCTGCACCCACTGCGAAATGTTCCCAGTTCTTACGTGCGATCTCTGTGGAACCCAGGGCTCCTGTGAAGATTGGCACTTTCAGCTTGACCTTTTGGTCCCAGCCGTATTCTGTCTCAGTATCCACGTTGGGGAATATTGCAGTGTCCGGTCCCGGCACTACGCCTTCGGGCAGGCCGAATGCTCCTACTGCATATCCATGGATGTTCACATGTGAATAGTCGATCGGATAGTTCTTATCGGCTCCTGAAGTGCTCTCGCCAAAGGGTCCGGGATACAGTACTTCCCTGCCTCTGAACGTAGATTTAAATATCTCGCAGTTGCCTCTGCACCCGTCCACACAGCGGGTACATATTCCTGATACCGGTGCCACGTTCCTGGAACGGTTGGATGTTCCGGTAGCTTCATTTGCGTTTGGTGTTCTAAGATTCACGATTTTGCCTCCTGCTTATTATTTTTTACGGACTTGGCTGATCATGATAAAATTCCCTGCCTAACCCACACAACCCTTGTAAAATGTTATTGATCCAATTAGCCTTATATATTAGCAAACATTGACACATTTTTAATAAAACCTGTATTCTGTTGAAGGGCTGCAATTTTTCGGTAATATCAGGAATTTCCATGATTATTCCGTTGGCCATTGATAGGTAGCCGACATCTGACTATAGTCCTATGATATATAAAAATATGTTTTAAATTAGTAAACTATTAATATCATTTAAAAGAAGTAAATTGC
>PYCK01000229.1 GCA_009649835.1 Candidatus Methanocomedens sp.
GCTTTGCGTTGTGCATCAATGTCTGTATGACAACCCCGAAATCTTACTACAGATTGTAAAAAATTCAAATATAATGATTAATACAGTGGAAACAGGGGGGTTGAATGTGAGGCTATTTTTCATTGGAATTTGTCAAGAAGATGTTGGTAAAAATCCCTCTTAACGCCATCTGCCTGCCTCACCAATCTTTCGACGATAAGTTCAGGTGTGCTCTTAGCCACATAATTATACCTCGGGTTCCTGTCCACGATCAGGTTAAGGTTCTTATCCAGTCCCCGTGCTTCAATGCCGTCAACCCTAACAGGTGCCGATGTGTGTTCCATTATATTCTCTGCAAGGTGGCTCACGAACACACCGATTGCCCTCGGATTACCGGCAAGGGATTCAAGTATGCCGCCGATTATCCTGGCTGATGCCCCCGGCTCGGTGATGGACTCCAGTTCATCCACCAGTACCGCCATCTTACCCGTTCCCGATACAACAGAGAATTCCCTTATAGTGGACTCGAAAGCACCCGCATCCATTGTGCCGACGGATTTACCGAAATAATACATCTCATCCACTAACCCCACAACTGCAGCTTCGGCAGGCACAGGAAATCCCATATGGGCCAGTATCATGGTCTGGGTGATAAGGTCCAGTGTGGAAGTCTTGCCGCCCGAGTTAACCCCGCTCAGTACGGCCACCCTTTCAGGTGAATAACCGATTGCGTCGTAATTTAGTTCCCTGTCTCCAAGTGAATAATTGACAGGCTCCACATTGCCTGAAAGGAACAGGTTTGTGCCGCCCTTGATATCAATTCCTGCCTCATCGACTATCTGTGGGGTAACAAGCCCCCTGTCCATTGCAAAGAGCCCGATAGCGAACCACATATCCAGTTCCATAGCTTCAGATACAAGCTGGCGGGCCGTATCCTTAAGCTCTGACAGGCTGCGGGCAGTTTCCTTTAGTATCTTCATGTTACGGTTTGCCAGTTCTGCATGGAGGTACTGCCTGAGCTGTTCAACTATCTCCATGTCAGCCTGGATAGTAGTAACGATGTCATTGGAAAACAGACCATCCAGGTACAGTCCTTCTTTAGGATTCAGGTCCAGGTCCTTAACAATAACTAAGACCGATTCTTTTATGATCTGCCTATAATGTTCGGCCATCTCCCTGTCCAGCAGGTCCCTGACCCCACCACCTATTGCATCCAGCAAGTCCTTACCGGTCAGGGTAACGGTACTGCTGTTAAGGTATTCCTTGAAACGTGTATCAGCATTTTTTTCGGCAGACTTTATTGTGCCATCCAGTTGTTCCAGAGCCGATTGTATTCTGTCTACATCAGGGTCAAAACCTGTTCTTACCCCTCCATCATCTGCCAATCCATCCAGTATAGTCCCAAGACGGCTGACATCGGATAGTTTGATACTGGAAAAAAAACGGCTTTTAGTATCGATGACCAGGTCATAGGCCTGTGCAGCCGATGTAATAGATGCGAGGTTGCCGGAAAATAAGGCAATCTCCTGTTCAGGGACAACCTCCCACGCTTCCAGTGCCACCAGGTCTGCATATGTGATATTTGCATTATAAGGCAGGTCCACACCTTCGAGTTTCATTGAAGCCGTGACGTGGTGGTACGCTGCTGCTGCATCTGCAAGTTCCCTTGGTGAGCCTGCCAGTATCACGTCAATTACGTGTCCAAAACCTGCCAAAGCCTTCTCATATTCATCGTGGTCTGCTGCCACCAGCACCCTGTCCCGTACTTTTTTTAAGGGTGTTCCTTTTATGGGCCTTACACCTTTAAGTGCAATTTTCAGGTCTACGATACCGTTTTCGACTGCAGCGATCCCGTTGACCATCAGGCATGCTTTAGAAACACCGCTCATTACTGACATGATCTTTTCTTTTTTCGAGGAAGGCAGGGGAAAATAAATATTCAGCTTATCCTTTGCATATGGGGTGCTGGCGTATGAGCGTATGATGTCAAGCAGTCCCCTGTAGACACGCCATGCCTCTTTCGTTTTTAGGAAATCATCAGGTGAGAAGTTCTCGTCCCTGAAAATAAATCCCTGTACAAGAGTCACAGCATTCTTCTGGCCAACACCCGGAGCACCTGCAATGGCAGCCACGTCATGCCGCTTAAATGCATCCAGTACAGCATCCTCTGACCCGAAATGCTCAATAAGGCGCCGGGCTGTCTTTTCGCCTATACCGGGAATCTCCCTGATCTCACTCATTCGTGACATTCGAGTGAGGTTAAACGATATATGGTTTATGTTTCAATCCTTGTTTTAGTGGATGTCGGTTTGCAATGAAGGCGATTGGCATGATATGCATAAATAATATCTTCTTCGTCTTGCTAACAACTCTGCCATTCTTTCGTGTCTTGATGAGCTGACCATGGTTGATCGTACCCACATCAAAATTCCCAAATAAAGCAATAGCATATTGGTCATTACCATCGCTGTAAAATGTAGCTTTATCGTTATGGTTCGGGACTTTGCCGCGTTTATCTGATCCGGCATTTCCCTGCTCAACTTTCTTTTGTCGTTTTTTTGGTTGTTTTCTTTTTTGCAGCAGGTTTCTTTTTAGTCCCAGTCTTCTTTTTTACAGTTTTTTTACTTGTGCTATTTTCAGCAGCCGATGTTTTTTCTTTAGCAGCAGCCTTTTTAGTTGTTGTTTTTTTCTTAGCTGCTGTCTTTTTTGGCTTTGTTTTCTCGCTTGTAGCTGTGTTTTTGGCAGTGGTTTTCTTGTTGGTTGTCGTTTCCTTCTCAGCAGCAGTCGTTCTGGTTGTCGTTTTCTCTTTATCGGCAGTAGTACTGGTTGTCGTTTTCTCTTTATCGGCAGTAGTACTGGTTGTCGTTTTCTTTTTAGCAGGTACGGGTTTTATAATATCGCCCAGTCTAATGGCGGTTGTCATTCTTTTTGCCGGGATGTCATAACTAACAGCCTCTGGTGCCCCGGTTTCCATCCTGGTTACTGATCCGGTTGTAGTGGCTTTATCTACTGCTTTACCCGGAACCTTTTCATCTGCCTTTATCTTATCAGGAGTAACTTTTGTTTCCTTTGATACGGCAGGCTCGGGCACCATATCCAGCAGACCACCTGTTTTGTATTCCTCTTCCATCTCATCCCTGATAATTATCACACCATTGGCAGCCCGCATAGCCCCGTCCACCCTGGCTTCCTCGTGGATCATGACCTTACCGCCATTGATCTCACCCAGGATATGTGAGTTTTTATTGATACGCACATCACCCCTTGTCACAAGGTTTCCGTGTATGGTATTACCTTCACCGATGACTATCTCATTGGTAGTCTTGATACTGCCGAACAGGGTATTATTGCTCCCCATCACGATTGAGGAAGCCCTGATATTCCCCATCATCCGGCAGCCACTGCCAATAACCGCTTTATCAGGAACCTTAATTGATTCAAGGTCGATCTTCGAACCGCTGGGAATGATAAGTAGTTTATCCTCCTCTAAGTCATCACTTTCATCGGAAAACAGATTTTTCAGGGCATTATCAACTTCTTCGTCTTTCCCCATCCTTATTAATTCTGTCAGGTACAGGAAAATGTAAATGATCACCGGGATGGGATTCCTGACAACTATCCAGCCCCTGGCCTCATAGCCTTTGTCTATTTTCACATTCTTGCCAATATCCAGGTCTTTGCCTACGATGAGTCTGCCGTTTATGTTGACAAATTCACCGATATATGCATCATTTTTGGTCCTGACATCACCATTCACCTGGGACCACATATCGATCCTTACCTCTTCGGTCCCGATGACATTCCCATTGATCCTGACCCTTTCCCCGGCAATGACCGAATTAGCAATAATGCCAAAACCCATAACGGTATGGTTCCCTATAATGGCTCCTCCGGTAGTAACAATGGAATGCTCTTCCATTGTAGTATTATCGGGTATGGTAAACGTTTTCAATAAATCTTCCATTTACGTTTAACTCCGGAATGATTTGTCTATTTAACATCAAGAGAATATAAAGCGCTTTGGTTTCTTTTCTGTTATTTACCACACTGTGTGGAGGAGTGCACCCCAAATAACAGACAATATCAGTAAGGTCCCATACTGGGATTCCTTACATTTGTGCAGCCTTTAATAAGTGGCTGTCTCATTTTGTTGATACAGAAGCCAGATTGACGACATAGTTATGATCATCTCTTGACAAGCGATAAATTAAATAATTGCACTAACAATACAGACCTCTTAATCATCATTAATAATATAGGTGTAATACTATGGATAATAAGGATAAATCAAGGATCAGGACAAGGACTAAACGTTATATCAAGCAGTTAATTCACAATTTTAGGTTTACATATGAGGACATAAGCAAGAGTAGTGGCATCGAAGTTAACAGATTGAAGGCCATCAATAAGAAGGAAGAACCTACTTTTGAAGAGTACATGACCTTAAAGAAAATAGCCATAGAATTATCAAGTGAACGAGGTGAAGATTCGGCAGATTAATTCTAATCTGCCTTATTTTCCAAGGTAAAAGGCCATCTGTACAAGGCCCACTATAAATCCCAGGACACCGCCAATAATGGTGATGTATCCCAGTTCCTTTGAGGATACCCTGAGTACTATATCCTCCAGCTGGTCAAGGTCATAGGATTCTATGTTCTTTACTATAATGTCCTTGAAGTCCACGTTCCTTTCGATCTCATGAATGAACTCACTGATCAGTTCGTCCTTATTGGCATTGACTGACTTCTTGACCCTGGAGTGCAGGTAAGCATTGATCGTAGTATTGATCCTGCCAAGTATCTCGCTTTTTCCATTGTACTCGGATGATTCAAAAAAACCGTCCACCATCTTGTCAATCTCTGGCCCCAGGTCAAGTGCTTTTAGCACCTTGGTAAGGTCTTTCATTGAGATCAGTTCATCCTCTACCGTGGCTGCAATGCTTTGGGAAATATCGTTCCTGCGCTTTGGGAGCAGACCCTGTATCTTGAAGGGTCCGATGCCTATGGGCTTGTGGGGCCGAAAGAGCATCTTTACTGCGATATAATTGGTCGAGTATCCTATCAGGCACCCGATGACAGGGAAAAGGTAGGGGGTGTACTCCATGTTAGTAAATATGTGCTATAATATAATTTAATGTTGGTGTAAGTCTGTCAAGGCTTTTTTTTGTCCGGAATTATGTTATCGTGAAGCCCAGGCAGATGCTATGAACTCACATACGAATTTTGCGCCCAGAAGTGCAGTATTTCCGCTATCGAACCCGGGAGCGATCTCCACCAGGTCGAAACCAACAGACCTGGGGGCCAGCCGCCTGATAAGTGAAAGCACCTGCCTGTCAGTTAGTCCGAAAGGTTCGGGCGTACCCAGTGCAGGAGCATATGCAGGATCCAGGACATCCATATCCAGCGACAGGTACAGGTGACTTGTATCAAGGTCAAGGTGCCTGGAAAGTTCTGCAAGAACATGTGGGATGCCTTTATCCTCAACAAGATCTGCAGAATAGTAGGTAATACCCCTGGACCTGGCAAGTGAATATTCATTCCTGGTGCCGCTTCGTATGCCTATGGATATATAATTGTCTGTAATGTCTTCGATGATACGCCGGCTCACACAGGCATGACTGTTGACCTGTCCCTCATATTCCTGCCGCAGGTCAAAATGGGCATCCAGCACCACCACACCCAGGTCATTGAAATGGTTCATTGATCCCCTGACACACGGCACCGTAAGGGAATGTTCACCACCCAGCATTATGGGAATCTTACCATCACTAAGGATGGCGGTTACCATGTCACCAACCGCAGCCTGGGCCTGTTCCACTGTGTAGCTGCCAGGTATGTCCACATCTCCCGCATTATGGAAGGGTATGTCCACATCTCCCGCATTATGGAAGGGTATGTCCACATCTCCCACATCATGGAACGGTATGTCAGCAAGGTCGATATCGAAGTAAGGGTTGTAGGTCTCGAAGTTATACGAAGCTTCGCGTATGGCATCGGGGGCAAGCCGGCTGCCCTTCCTGAAAGAGGATGTGCCGTCGAAAGGTGCACCGAAGATCACGAAGTCAGCATCAGAATAATTAGAATCGGCATCCGCAAAAAAAAGTTCCCCACCCATGCGAACATTCCAAAAAAAATAAAAAATAATATGCAGGCTCAGAGTCGCATATCGATTTTCATCTTCCCCATGGCAACCAGGTACTGGACATCCTTTCCAACCTCGATCTTACTCTTATACTCATCCGGTAGGGTAAGCTCGATAGTGGAATAATCGCCCATGTCCATTAACTGTACCACATCACCAGAGATAGAGATAACCTGCCCGTTCTTCCTTTCCACAAGGGGAACATAGATCTTCTGGGTAACAGGTGAAATGATGGAACGTTTCTGGTTGTCAAATATGCCAACAGCGTCTACCCTGGCTTTGGCACTTCCGTGTTTTCCTGGTTTTGAATGTGAGAGTGATTTGATCACGCAGGGTTCATCATCGATTATAACATATCTTCCTTCTTTTAATGTACGGACTTCAGTCTGCTCTTTCATGGAATAAGTTCCTCCGGTAAATAGACATAGCTAATATCACGAACTTAATATCGTTGGGGCTTAAATATATATCGTAAATAATACCACGAGGTGCCTCCGGATGACCCGGCGATGGGAAGCTACGTGTATATTCCCATTTCCCGTTCTTTCTCTGGTTTCACTTTCTCCCTGGCTTCCTTGATATGATTACCTGTAACCCTGTACTTTTGCATCTCTTCATCATCATCTACCGACTTGCCTGACTGCACATATTCCCTGATGGCCAGCATTATGCTTTCCCGTACAATTCCCGCAATATCGGCACCTGAATAGTTTGCGGTCTCCCGGACCAGTTTTTGAACATCAACATCGTCGGTAAACGGCTTATCCTTCATATGTATCCTGAGTATCTCCAGCCTGGCTGCTTCATCGGGCAGCGGCACTTCCACCATCCTGTCAAACCTGCCTGGCCGAAGCAGTGCCCTGTCTATCATATCAGGCCTGTTTGTTGCAGCAATGACAACCACACTGTGTAGTTCTTCCAGTCCGTCCAGTTCGGCAAGGAACTGGCTGATTACCCTTTCAGTTACATGACTGTCAAAACTCTGGCCCCTGGTGGGTGTGATGGCATCTATCTCATCAAAGAAGATAATACACGGGGATGCCTGTTTTGCCTTCCTGAATGTCTCCCTGACAGCCTTCTCTGATTCGCCGACCCATTTGCTCAGGAACTCGGGACCCTTAACGCTGATAAAATTAACCTCGCTCTCTGTTGCCACTGCCTTGGCCAGCATGGTCTTTCCTGTACCGGGAGGGCCGAGCAACAGGATACCTTTTGGTGTCTCTGCCTTCATATAACCATACAGTTTTTGGTATTTCAACGGCCATTCAACTGCTTCTTTCAGTTCCTGCTTGGATTGTTCCAGACCGCCGATATCATCCCATTTGATGTTAGGGGATTCCACGAACACCTCCCGCAAGGCTGATGGTTCCATCTCGCCCAGTGCACTAAGGAAATCCTCCCTGGTCACAGTAAGCTTTTCCAGCACATCCGGAGGTATGGTCTTTTCCTCAAGGTCGATCTCAGGCAGCACTCTTCTTACCGCCCGCAGTGCTCCCTCCTTTGCCAGTGCTGCCAGGTCGGCTCCCACGAACCCGTGAGCTACGTCAGCCAGTTTATCAAGTTCCACGTCCTCGGCCAGCGGCATGCCGCGGGTATGTATCTGCAAGATCTGCAGACGAGCATCCCTGTTTGGCACACCGATCTCGATCTCACGGTCGAACCGTCCGCCCCGCCGCAGCGCCGGGTCCAGTGAATTTACCCGGTTAGTTGCACCCAGCACCACCACTTTTCCCCTGGATTCCAGTCCGTCCATCAGGGCCAGGAGCTGGGCAACTATCCGGCGTTCCACCTCGCCGGTGACCTCTTCCCGTTTGGGCGCAATGCTGTCGATCTCGTCTATCAGGATAATGCTCGGGGCATTCTCTTCGGCCTCCTTGAATGTCTCACGCAGGCGCTCTTCTGATTCGCCATAGAACTTACTCATGATCTCGGGACCGGTCAATGTAATGAAATAGGCATTGGTCTCGTTGGCCAGCGCCTTTGCCAGCAGGGTCTTGCCTGTTCCGGGGGGACCGTGCAGCAGTACTCCTTTCGGGGCTTCCACACCCAATCTCACAAAGAGTTCAGGATGTTTCATTGGAAGTTCGATCATCTCCCTGACCTTGCGTATCTCCTCTTCCAGGCCGCCTATATCCTCATAGGTGACCCTGGGCATGGCCTTGATCTCCTTAATGGGTTTTTCACTGACCTCGATTTTGGTCTGTGACCCTATTATAACGGATTCCGTCGCCGGGGTGGTGGTAGCTATTACTAACTGTACTTTCCCTGACATTGTATCCAGTTCAATGTAATCACCCCGGGTAACCACTCTTCCTTCCATGATACGGGAGAGGTACTGCTCAACACCCCCGACAATCTTCATTTCCAAGGTCGGGGCAAAAACGACCTTACTGGCAGCAGCCGTCTTGATCTGTTTAACAGTCACCTTGTCATCGATACCCACACCTGCATTTCGCCTGATACTGCCATCGATCCTGATAATACTCCTTCCCGCATCCTCCGGGTATCCGGGCCAGTTGATAGCAGCGGTTTCACGGGTTCCGAAAATGCCGATCACATCACCGGTTTCCAGTCCCAGTTTTTCTGCCTGTTCAATATCGAGCCTGGCTATGCCTCTGTTAACATCCTGCTGCCTGGCCTCCTCTACCTTCAGGGTGACCTCTTTAACTTCTTCTGCCATTCATGATCCCACCAGGAAATCGGTTATTCGACCTTGATCCTCTTGCCTTTTGGTTTTGTCTCACCTTTCAGCTTAAAGGTAAGTTCCAGGACACCGTTGTTATATTTCGCCTTGGCACTGTCCGGGTCTATGGGAGACTCTGTTGGGATCTCCTTGTAATATTTGCGGTCCTTTGTTTCGGCTTTGAGCGTTACCATATCCTCGGTAGCATCCACTTTGACGTCCTCTTTTGTAATGCCAGGCATCTCGGCAGTTATACACAGATTGTTCTTTTCACTGTCAATGATGTTGCAGGAGTATGGTTCCCTCACATCCCCGCTGATCATACCGGAAGCAGAAGGCCTGACATTCCCGAACTGTTCGATATGGGGAATTCCATCAGGTCCGACCTTCATACTGAAACCATAGACCAACGGCTTTCCGGGTTCAAGGTCTGTCCTGGATTGGACTGTTCTTATCATACGCTCCAACATATCATTGATGTCTTCAAACTCCCTGCCAAATTCGTCAAATGGATTCCATCTTGGATCTCTTCTTCTCCACATAATATTAACACCTCACACCCATTTTGGGTATTCAATTATTTGTAAATACAAGTATTTGAAACTTACGTGATTTTTATTAATTAAAAAATTAGTGAAAAATATAG
>PYCK01000230.1 GCA_009649835.1 Candidatus Methanocomedens sp.
ATTTTGCCATTATCTTTTTCATTACCATTGACTATTAACCTGTTATAAGCAGGTTCTCCATATTTTCCATCTTTAACAATGGCACTTCCCCGTACCTCATTATCGATCTTTGCAAGAATTGTTGTGCCGTCAGGTGCGGGCTCTTCATTGATCGTTGCATTGCCATATAAGCACATGGGAAATACTGGCGGCATAGTATCTGAAATGCGTAATATTATATCAACAATCCTAGTTTCTCCAGACCTAACAATAACATTTGTATAATTCCAGGCTAAATCGCTACCATAAGGTGGATATGCATAAATTGTATAGTTTCCGGCAGATAATCCCTTTAACCTGTAATTGCCATTTTCATCAGTGTAAGTATTTCCATGACTTGGTCCAGATACATAAATTTCAGCATTTGCCACAGGAGTTCCATTTGAGGTTGTTACCTCGCCTGTAACGACACCTCCTTTTTGCAGGATAATGTCGATAGTGACTGTTTCCTCCAGATCAACACTAACAGCCATTGAATTTCTTATTAAATCGCTGCCATAAGGTGGATTGACATCGAGAATATAGCTTCCAGCAAGCAATCCTCCTAACCTGTAATTGCCATTTTCATCAGTGTAAGTATTTCCATGACTTGGTCCAGATACATAAATTTCAGCATTTGCCACAGGAGTTCCATTTGAGGTTGTTACCTCGCCTGTGATGACGCCTTCCTGTGCCCTATTATAATCTGAGCTGTCGTTGTCTTCCATTATTAAAGTTGCAGCACCTACACCGCCGGTTAACAATAAAACGATTAGTATCGTTGTTCTAACCGTTAGTCTTAAGATACGTATTATGTTGTATGGTATAATCTCCCCCACCTATCGTTATATCCATAATGGCTGCCTTTTGAATTTATTAGCAAAACCACCAATCCTAATAAATTTTAAATTCGCAATTGTATAAAAAGCTTGTGTTTTTGAGGGCCTTGGGACAAAATTATTCAATCTGCAATCCCATGATTTCGCAGTCTTCTTCAGTAAGCTCCACCACACGAACATAATACTCGGCAGAAAATCGCTCTAAGAAATCTATAATCCGCTTTTTATCCTTATCTTGAATGACAAATACCCCACGTATGAGCTTACGATATGGGATATCATCCAGGATACCACGTTTATGGTAGACGTATTTCCCATGATGTGTGCTTGTTTTCTGACCGTACAATGCCTTTGTAAATGCACTTGATGTTATTTTATCATTACCAGTAGGCAATGTGAATGCTATAAGTGTTCCCATCATATATATTTACACGGTCGCAAGATTTAAATAATTGACGCTCATATTTACATTATGCCCGCAAAATCTCGTACTGAAGAACTCAGAACACTCATAAAGCAGGTCCGTGATGGTGAATTCGACTACAATAGTCGTGAAACTCCCGAAACCAACTGGAATCTGTATGACTATGCTCAGATCAAGGAGTTTGCCAACTACTTAAATAATCTAAGAGATCTTGTTGATGAAGCTGACAAACGAATAAAAGAAAGAACGCCACCTAAAAAACAAGGTGTAGGCAGGCCACCAATTGATCCAGCTGATATCGCCAAAATACTATTATTGCAAGCATACACCAGCTCGCCTAATAGAGTCGCTGAAGGATTACTTTACCTATTTCGAGAGAAATTAGGTGTACATCGACACTTTTCGTACAAAACGGTAGAACGTGGTTATGATCGGGAAGCTGTAAATGAGATATTGAACGAAATCATAAAAATAACCAATGAAACCGTGGAAGACAAGGAGGTGACCTATTCGTTTGATGGCACCGGTTTTTCTGCTTCAAACAAGGAGAATTATGCTGCTAAACGACAAAAGCAGAGTTCTAAAAAGAACCAAAAGAAAACAAAATCTGAATGTGCTAATGAAAATCACGACTGTTTTCCGATAGCAAACACGGCTAAGAAGATGGGTTTTTCTTATTGTGTGATGGGAGTTGGAGTTCAACATAAGCTGATTTCAGGCATGGCTATAAGCCCTGACCACTCAATTGGAGAAACTACCATGTTCCCTGAGGTGTTTGAGCAGACTCTTCAATGCAATCCTGATATGATGAATGCTCTCGGAGATGGAATATATGGAATTCGTTGGATTACTGATCTGGTATCGACAAATGGTGTCACTCCTTATTTTCTACCTCGCAGCAATGTAACTTTCAGGAGTAAGGGGTTTGCAGGATGGAGTGATATGCTTTATTCAATATGGGAAGATATGCAGGAGTGGTTAAAACACTACCATATGCGTTCGATATCGGAAACGGTTAATTCTATGGTGAAGGCTAGATTTGGATCTCCTCTAAGGAAAAGACTTGATGTGCGCAAGGTTACTGAAACACGACTGAAGAATGTTGCACATAATGTTAGGAGAATTGGATATCTTGAGATTATAGATGGCATTGTACCGCATTGGCCACGTAAGGTAGTATAAGTGAATTTTGTCCCAAGGCCGTGATAAAGCATAATAATTTCGGATATTTGATGCAACTTTCCATTAGCAGTGCAATATTTTATAAAAATCCATTAAACAAAAGTTTTTTATAGAACTACAAACACTCAGTAGCACCTAATCTATTAGGAGGTTAATCAGATTATGGCAGCACAATTAGGTGGACAGCCGATATTTATATTAAGAGAAGGAACTGAACGTTCCAGGGGCAGGGAAGCCCAGAACAATAACATTATGGCAGCCAAAGCAGTAGCCAATGCCGTGAGGACTACTCTCGGTCCAAAGGGCATGGATAAGATGCTTGTGGACGGCCTTGGAGATGTAGTAATAACCAATGATGGTGTTACGATCTTAAGAGAAATGGATATAGAGCATCCTGCAGCCAAGATGGTCGTAGAAGTAGCCAAGACCCAGGACGATGAAGTGGGTGACGGCACCACGACTGCCGCTGTACTGGCAGGTGAGCTCCTTAAGGTGGCAGAGGACCTGCTGGACCAGGATGTACATTCCACTATTATTGCCAGTGGATACAGGCTGGCAGCCGACAGGGCATCTGAAATACTGAAAACCATTGAGAGAACAGTAACAGAGGACGATGAAGATCTGCTGTTAAAGATCTCTGAAACTGCGATGACGGGTAAAGGCGCTGAGAGTTCCAAGGATAAATTGTCAAAACTTGTGGTCAAGGCAGTAAAATCTGTTGTCGAGATAGAGGGCGGCAAGAAAGTAGTTGATATTGATAATATCAAGATCGAGAAAAAGGTCGGCGGCAGCATTGAGGATTCGGAACTGATCGAGGGCATGGTCATTGATAAAGAGCGTGTGCATCCTAATATGCCTAAAGTGGTGAAAGATGCAAAGATAGCCATGATCAGTGAACCTGTGGAGTTCAAGAAGACCGAGGTGGATGCAGAGATCAATATCACATCTCCTGACCAGCTCCAGTTGTTCCTGGACCAGGAAGAAAAAATGCTTAAGAACATGGTGGACAAGATCATTAATTCCGGCGCTAACGTAGTGGTCTGCCAGAAAGGTATTGACGATATGGCACAGCATTATATGTCCAAAGCCGGGATACTGGCTGTAAGGCGTGTCAAGAAGAGTGACATGGAGAAATTATCCAGGGCATCAGGCGGTGCAGTGGTCACAAATATTGACGAGATCTCAGAATCAGACCTGGGACATGCAGACCTGGCAGAAGAGAAGAAGACAGGCGGCGATAGCATGCTTTTCATCACCGGTTGCAAGAATCCCAAGGCAGTAAGCCTTGTCATCCGCGGCGGTACAGAACATGTTGTGGACAGTCTGGAACGCGCACTTGAAGATGCACTGCGTGTGGTCGGAGTTGTTATCGAAGATGAGAAACTGGTAGCAGGCGGCGGCAGTCCTGAAGTTGAACTGTCCCTCAGGCTGAATGAGTATGCTGCCACACTAAAAGGCAGGGAACAACTGGCAGTAAATAAATTCGCAAATGCAATAGAAGTCATTCCCCGGACCCTTGCAGAAAATGCAGGACTGGACCCCATCGACATGATGGTGGAACTGAAGTCCCAGCATGAAAAAGGTAACAAGAATGCAGGTCTGGACGTATACACCGGTGATGTCATTGACATGATGGACAAGGGTGTTGTTGAGCCTCTAAGGGTAAAGACCCAGGCAATAAACAGCGCTACCGAATCGGCTGTCATGATACTGAGGATCGATGATGTCATTGCATCCACAGGCGGCGGAGAAGGCGAGATGCCACCAGAGATGATGGGCGGCGGTATGCCACCTGGTATGGGCGGAATGCCCCCTATGATGTAAGTGTAAATATACAATAAAGCGTACCCTGCGGGGTACGTTCAATTCATTTTTTAACTTTTTTAAACTATTCAACCCTTCTCTCATTTCGCGCAACTCATTTTAGTATCCTTATTTTGCATTCTTGTGCAGTACTAATGTTCAGTACAGGTAATATTATAATGTAACAATTACCATTATTTACCGGATGTATAAGATTCGCATACACGGCAGGGGTGGCCAGGGAGCAAAAAAAGCTGCCAAGATGGTAGGGCTGGCTGCTTTTAAAATGGGCAAACAGGTCCAGGATTTTGCACTATACGGTGCAGAACGGCGCGGTGCACCTGTAATGAGTTTTGTCAGGATAAACGATGACCCCATACTGGAGCGGGGGTATGTGGACGACCCTGATGTGGTCCTGGTACTTGACAGGACATTGCTTGACCTGGTCAATGTGGCTGACGGGCTGGCAAAAAACGGTATGCTGCTGGTGAACTCGGAACATAAACCTGACATTGACACGCCTGCTGAGGTAAAAAATGTGGATGCCACACGTATTGCCCTTGATACCATCGGCAAACCGATATTTAATACAACAATGCTGGGTGCACTTGCAAAGCTCACCCAAGTGGTTTCAATCGATGCACTGAACTGGGCCATTGAAGAAGAGCTTTCCAAGTATCCCAAAGAGCTGATCGAAGCAAATAAAACCGCAGTTAGAAAATGCTATGAGGTGGCAAAGTGAGGGAGGAGGAGATACCTTATAAAGGGATTGAAGGTATCCCCATTATCAGAGAGCCGGGCAGTGCAGCAAAGGTCAACAGGGGTTCATGGAGACTGGTAAGACCAGTACATCATAGTGAAAAATGTACCAAATGCAAGATATGTTATATTTATTGTCCCGATGCTGCTATTAACTGGACTCCTGATGGTCCCGATATCAACCTGACATCGTGTAAGGGCTGTATGATATGTGCGGAAGAATGTCCAACAGGTGCCATGACAGAAGAAAAGGAGGGAGCATGAAACAGACACTGGTTACCGGTAACGAAGCCGCAGCATGGGGCGCAAGGCTGGTCAGGGCCAAGTATATCCCAAATTTCCCTATCACGCCCCAGACCGAGTGTATCGAGACCCTGGCCAGGTGGAGTGCAGACGGGGAACTACCTGGAACTTATTTTGACAGGATGGAATCAGAGCATTCGGTCATGAGTGCGGCTGTGGGTGCGGCTGCTGTTGGAAGTCGGGTATTTACTGCGACTTCGTCCCAGGGGCTGTTACTGATGCATGAGGTGTTGTACATTGCGGCCGGGATGCGCCTTCCCATTGTGATGGCAACCATTTCAAGAGGGCTGGCTGCGCCGGTCACCCTGTGGTCAGACCACAACGATTTCCTTGACCAGAGGGACAGCGGCTGGCTCATGTTCCATGCAGAGAACAACCAGGAAGTGCTGGATATGGTGCTGCAGGCATATCGCATCGCTGAGGACCCGCGGGTGCTGCTGCCGGCCATGGTCAATATGGACGGATATGTGCTGTCATTCACTGACGAGCCCATCAACATTCCTTCACCTGAACAGGTGGAGGAATTCCTGCCAGGATATGATCCGGCCCATACCATAGCAAAGAACAGGCCTGTCACTGTGGGTCCGCCGGTGCTGGATGAGTACTCGATTTTCCGGGCGCAGAATCATGTGGCATCCCGCAATGCCCTTAATGTCATTGAAGAGGTACAGGATGATTTCGAGAAGATTTTTGGCAGGAGGTACCATCTGGTGGATGAGTTTATGCTGGAAGATGCCGAACTGGTGCTTGTGACCCAGGGTTCTATGAGTACCACGGCAAAGGCTGCCATTCTGGAGATGAGGGATGAAGGTATCAAGGTAGGATTATTAAGACTCAGGATTATACGCCCGTGGCCCAATGAAGCAGTGGCCGGGGCATTGAAAGATGCAAAAGCAATAGCAGTGATCGACCGCAACGTAGCACCGGGCAAGGGCGGTATCATGTTCCCGGAAATAATTGAAACGCTGTACAATCTGGACAGACGACCCCTGGTATCCGGTTTTGTGGTAGGGCTGGGGGGAAATCCGCAGACTGAGAATAAGGTAAAGGAGATCACCCATAAACTCATGGATGACCTGGCAGCGGGGCGTCCCAGGATGGAATGGAACGATCTGGAGGAGATCTGATGCAGGAGTTCAAGAGTTTAAAGGATATACCGGAACAAGATTATTTCACAGGCGGGTCATCTGCATGTGCGGGCTGCGGCCCATCCCTTGGATTGAAACTTGCATTAAAAGTACTTGGGCCTGAGACTATTATCATCAATTCCGCAGGGTGCATGACACTGCTGCCCCTGTATCCCAACACACCGTTAAAGGCAAGCTGGATACATAATGCCATTGAGAATGCGGCATCAACCGCTGCCGGGGCCAGGCACGGCCTGGATATGATGGGGAACGGGGATATGAATGTAGTGGTGTATGCAGGGGACGGGGCCACCTATGATATCGGCTTTGCATCCCTGTCAGCAGCAGCGGCCAAGAACGAGCGTATCATCTACATCTGCTACAATAACCAGTCATACGGTAACACGGGTTTCCAGTGGTCAACTGCAACACCTTACGGCAGTGAGACCAAAACCACGCCAAGGGGGAAGGAAAATCCCACCGGGACCACTATTGTCAATAAGGACATGCTAAAGATCATGGGTGCCCACAGGGTATATGCAGCCACTGCATCCCTGGCCTATCCAGTGGATTTCCTGAATAAACTGAGCAGGGCAAAAGAGAGGGATGGATTTTCATATATTGAACTGCTGGGGGCATGTACTGCCGGGTGGAACTACGACCCCAGGTTGACAATAAAAATTTCTAAGCTTGCTGTTCGCTGCGGCATGTGGCCCCTGTATGAGATAGAGCACGGGATGCTGACCCTGAACAAGGATTTCAGTGAACTTAAGCCAATAGATGAATTCCTGAAAATGCAGGGACGCTACCGGGCGCTGCCCCCGGATGGTGTGGAGCGGCTTCAGGCGCTTATTAATGAGCACTGGGCTGAACTGAAGGAATATAACAAGCAGCGGTACGTTTAGTATGTTTAGTATTTCAATACGCTCAGTATTTCAGTACGTTTAGTATGTTTAGTACAGGTTTTCAATCCAGGATGCTTATGCAAAATTTGCAGTGGTTGTGACCTGTACCGAAACATTCCACTTCTTTTGCTCTGACCTGCAGTTTAAGGCTTGCTTCGAAGATACCCTCAATAATTCCCTCAACCAGTGCACACAGGGTCCGCCCCACATCCGGCATATCCAAACAGTCAAAACAGTCATATATGATCAGGGTCAACGGATCAAGGTTGTCTATCTCGATCTCACCAAGACCGTGTAATTGCCAGAATCCAGCCATTTCTGTTAATAGTTCCTCAATGGAGCCGGCGACAAAGAACCTGCCCATTTTCTGTCCAATATCGTTGCCTATCTTCTTGAAAACAGGTTTTGGGTTCATTCCATAGGCTTCCAGGCCGTACCTGATAGTGTGGCATAAAGTCCTGAAAAATTCCATTTCCGAATTGTCAGAATCGACTGTATCCATCAACTTGTCCATTATTCGATTGTAGCAATTCTGCATCGGCATCTGGGAATATGCTATGAACTGGGAGTTTAAGGAATAGTACTTCTTTCTCTTGTCAGATGGGTCTTTTTGTTCCAAAATAATATTCTGCATAACCAGGTCTCTCAGATGTACCGAAATTGTGGATTTAGCTTTACAGCACTCATTTACAACTTCTTCAAAAGATCTGGACTGGCCGTGGATAAAATCAAGTATCTTGAGTTTGACCGGACTGTCCAGTGCAACCATCCCATTTTCAGTGGAAAAAATAATAGTTATATTTTTTTTTTGTAACATTTTATTGCAAGTTAATAAAATAGTTATACATATATATGTTGTTCGTTTTAGGACGAATCACCCCCTCGCAAAAAACAATACATTTGGGTTATATCTTTCCCTTGCGGCGTTCGCTTTTATATTCTTCTACCAGTTTATCCAGCAGATGTTCTTTCTCTTTTTTCTTCTTTGACTCCAGTTCTTCTATGAAACGTTCCTCCAGAGCGTTTAATTCTTCCGGGTCCACTACACCGAAATCGTCCACATACTGCACAGGTAATGAGTTCACGCTAAAGAACGGCAATTCCCTTTTATAGAACTCTTCCACAGCATTATGTGCAGGTTCACCCCTGAAGATAACTGCCCTGACCTGAAGGTCGGCCAGAATGTCCACACCGGCAGGTCCGCCGCCGCTGGCATCTTTGAAGAACAGCACATCTCCGGGATTGATGCCGTACTGTTTTGCAGTAGTAGCAATTGCCTCCCTGGTAAAGCCCACTACCACTTTGACAGGAGTCGTACGTCCGCTGATCTCCAGTGAACGCACCCGTTTTAGTTCTTCCACCAGCTGTTTAAGCTCCTCGATCGTACCCTCCTTTTCCTTAACTGCTGATTTAAGCTGGCGTATCCTGTTCTCACGGATGCGCAGTTCCTTGTATTTACGTATTCGTGAATATGTCCCGGCCTTAAGGCTCCTGATATTTTCATCACGGCTTTCAATGATGCGGTTCTTCTTCTCGATCTCTGTTCGCAGTTCTTCCAGGTACGTCCTCAGGCTTTCTATGGTATCCTGCTGCCTTTTTATCGTTCCTGTCAGTTCGGCTACCCTCTTATCAGGTTTCTCAATGGGCTTTGCTTCCACCTTTTGCTCTTTTTTCACATCCCTGCCCAAAAGGGATGCAACGGCACTGTCAATGGTCTCCCCCCTCATAACCCGGGCTATGGCCTCGTCAGTATCCAATCCGGGCGGTAAGCGTTTTTTTATCTGGTCGAACTTGTTCTTGTTGTGGCGGTAGAAACTGGCTGCTGCGCCCAGTGCATCCCGCTCATGGTCATTATTGTATCCGTAAGGCTTTGCCAGGCTGATCTTATCTTCCAGGGTAAGTGACTCATCCGGTTCTCCGGAAATGGCATTGAATGAGCGCCTGATCTTTTCCACAGTACCGGGAATGGGTTTGACATCTGTGGCAATTACCAGCGGCCTGCCCTCCTGCGTGATCATTTCAATGATATCGGGTACTGACATGCCCCTGCCGCTGTGCAGTTTAACGAGCTTGCCCTGCAGGTCGAGCAGTGCCAGGCCTGTGGTGGTGCCGGGATCAACTCCTGCGATCATGTATTTACGTTTCTGCTCTTCCAGGGGCATAAACCGGATAGCGTCGCGTTCCACTTCCTGTACCTTGACCTGGACATCGCCGCATTTAACAGAAGATATCCGGATATCACCACGTGGAACGTCTATCAGGAACTCGCCCCTGGTGTATCCGCCGTACCCTTTTACGATGCTGGATGTGTAGTTGATTCCCTTCTCGCGGTTCAGTGCCCTGAGTGTATCCTCGATCTCGCGTGTCTTTTGCCTGACATTACCGTGTACCTTCCTGCGATACCGGTTCTGGCTCCACCCGCCCCGTCCGAGTGAGCGTGCCCTGCTGACCTTGATGTAGGTCTTATCTTCAAATACGGATACTTCGGCACCTACGTCCATTGCGGCAAGGGCGGCACAGGCCTGGGCTTCCTGGATGGGGTCGAACCTGTCAAAGGTTATTCCCCTGGTGCGTGCCAGGCCCACCAGTGGTTCTAAGTGTTCTCCCCCTGTTACCTGCACCAGCCTGGTGCCGCGTGGCAGTTTCCTCATAAAGGATATCAGGTCCCGCCTGCTGGATGTAAGTTCATGTATGTTATCCACGGCCAGTATGGCGGGCCGAAGCTGGCGTATCATTCTTATGAGCTTGTGCAGGCTGACCATCCGGTGATGTTCCATACGACCGCTGGAGGATATGGCGACTGCGTACCTTGGTGCCTGCTTTGCCCCGGGTGAGCCTTTTGTGATGTCTATACCGAATATGATCTTGTCAGATGGCATTTGAATTACTGTAGTAATGTATGTGGAGAATTAAATAAAAGGTTTGAGTATGGTGAGGGGTGTTCCAGGTCCCGCCTTCTGGGCTTTGCTGCGGCGGCGAATTGAATGGAAGCGGGTGGTATAAAATCGTCACGAACCTCCGATTTCGCGAAGTTCAAGTCCAATGCATCTTTTTTTGGATGCTCAGGCTTTTGATCTTCTCATGTTTTTATGTATGTCATTTTTCTACTGAGGCGCAAGAATAAGATTTTTCATGTTGTTTTGTCGGATTTTTTCATTTTTGGCGCCTGCCAGAATCCAACAATTGATGTTATGACTTCATCTCGCTTACAGAGTTAGCTATGAACTTTGCATTTTATAGATGAACCATGATAATTAGACTTTTTCATACCAGCATGAGATCATCATTTTTCCTTACAGATCCTGGATTAAAAATCCGGGGTATGATACTGAATGGTCAGTCATTTGGATTTCTTGAATTATTTTGTTTAGCTATTTATCCAACCAGGCGTAGTTTTTAATC
>PYCK01000231.1 GCA_009649835.1 Candidatus Methanocomedens sp.
GGGACGCAGAGAACGGTAACAATGTTCTGTGCCCCCTGTATCCTTAACTGTGGGGGGCAGCCCCGCCACATGTACGCTATTGTCAATAAGTCAAACGTTGCGACGGCACACCCAACCGCAGCAGAGCTGCGGGGTATAGTGATTAAGATAAAATTATCCCAAACAACTGGTAATTATCTCTGCCAGACCATCACGGTTTTGTTCATTTACGGTAATGATCTTGAACTCTTCACGAATACGAAGGGCCAGTGGATGACGGCTGGAATGGTGCAGTACCACCAGCATGTCCAGGTCCGAATCCAGAACATGCTCTACTGCCGAGACAAAATGATGGGATTTCAGCTCCATTGGTCCTATCTCATCGATCACCACCAGATCACAATTAGCAGCTTTCTTTATGGCATTTGTACCGATATCATCAAGGTCGGCAAGGTTTACGTGATACTTACCCACAGCAGGCCCGCTGCATCTGACATGGCTCAATATACCTGCCTGTCCTGTGGCTATGTCCTGTATCTTGAAACCCACACGCTTCCCTCCACTGCGAATCTCACTACACTGGATACCGCTCACATTGATATCCAGTCCCTCCACTACTTTTTCAATAACAGTGGACTTTCCCACACCGGGCCTGCCTGTTATGGCAATCCTTATCATCCCAACCCCTGATGACACCACTTAGAAGAATTCAGCCCTGACCGTAGTAAATACCGGCCCGCGCAGGTCTATCTTTTTCTTATGGCCGGTGATATAACGCTGGGCTATAGGGTCAAGCCTTACATTCACTTCAGAAGGCACCTTAACGATACGCACCCTGGTCTCGGTAGCATCCCCTGTGGCTGACGCAGCCTCGATATCTGCTGCCGCCAGGGCCGCAAAGGCTTCGATATACCGCAGGTTTGCCACAGTGCCTTTATTGAACTTCTTCTCGTATTTTGGTGAATCAGGCAGGCCCAGTACATCGCCGTCCACAACCAGAATATGGTTCATGGCAGCAGGTCCGCACAGCTTGGTATCCTCCTCTGGCTCAGTGACCATTACCCTAACGCTTCTGCCGTTCACATCCCCTTCCCATGCAAGGAACTCGCAAGGACTTGGCTCGCCGCCGTGCTCCTCGCATACCCTGACAATGGCACGCTGGATATCCCATCCCTCTTTGGTTGCAGGCGCCTTCTCAACTGAGATCATGCCTGCCAGTTCCTCGTCTGCCATCTTCCATTCCTCTTCATATATAGGGAACTGGGGATATGTCAGGGCGCGCACATCAGTGGAATCGTGCAGTATCATGGCCAGTCGCTCCACACCCAGGCCTAAGTTCATTACCGGGTATGGGATATCGTACTGGGCCAGTGCAGAGGGTGAATATATGCCGAATGTGGCCACCTCAACCCAGCCGTCACTGTATTTGGTGCTGCTGCCCACCAGTCCCGGATGGTATGCAAATACTTCTATCTGGGTATCTGGCACGTAATATTTACTGCGCTTCTCATCTGGCCTGAAACTGAACTTCTCGAACCCGAACTGGGACAAAATCCCGGCAGCTACGGCCTTGCCGTGCTCCACCGTAACCTCAGGGTCCATGATGATACAGGATGCCGAGAAGTAGGTCATGAGCCGGGTGGCATCTTCCTGCTGTTCGCGCCTGAAACACCGATCCACACTGAACAACCTGACAGGCGGGCGGGCCCGCTCAATCATTGCACCAAGGGAAATGAACCAGCCCGAGGTCATGTGGCTCCTCAAGGTCTTGCCAGAGCTGACAGGTATCAGCTCCTTGAACTCAGGGAAAACATGGTCCAGCATTACTGCCACTTTTGAGTCTGGTACGTCCAGCCTGTGGGATATTTCAGGTACCAGGTCATCGCCCTCGATCTCACCCTTCTTATATGAATGCAATATCTGGCGTATAGTGTCAATCCCTTCATCATCCACCTGGATGATCTCCCTGACACGTTTTATCCTCTCATCAGAGATGCCTACATTGGGCCTGGGCAGGCCTGCCAGGTAGAAACACCGGTCCAGCACTGCAAGGGCCTCATACCCGAACTGTTTGTGTATCTCCCTGTCATCCACGATCAGCGGATTGGCCGCTTCCGTAAATCCAAGACTGAGATAGGCTTCCCTTAATTTCTGTATTGTATCGTAAATAGGATGGGGTTTGCCGTAACCCAGCCTGAACCTGGGATACTGGTCCGGGATCGCAGGTTGTGTTATATACTCTTTTCCTTTGTTCCAGGCAGCGTCAAAATCCTCTTTCGCAGCCTGCTTTATTTTTTCAGGGTCAAATCTCATATAAGCCGTCCTGTCCACATATACATCAATGTTTGTATTTAAATTACACTAAAGTCGTCAGGTCTTTGTTTTTGTATATAATCTACAAGATTATATACTCAAGTAAATGCGAACGAAGTGAGCATTTTCTTGTAACCTCCGGACCATGATAGTTAATCTTCATAGTTTTTTTTCAAGTTCTGACATTCGTTCCTTTAGTTTGGCATGTTCCATGGCATTGGTAATATCTCCCCGGGTACGTTCCACCAGGCTCCGGGCCACATCTCCCTTGCGCCTCAATCCCCTTGACAAGGCATCAGGAAAATCGAATAACATTATAGTGGTATAAATTTCATCCATGATCTCAAGTAGTTCTTCACCTTCATGGGGTCTGTCAAGCCTGATAAGGTCAAGTATGACACGACGCAGTTCTCCTACTACATCACCCAGTCCAAGCAAGTATGCCGGGTCCTTCACGCTAAGTTTTGCAGGGTCAGGCACCCTGTCTTTTTTCAGTATGCTATAAAGGATACTGGCTTCTGCATATTCCTGCTGGGCATTCTCGACAAATCCGGCATGGAAAATATCGGGATGGTTCTCAAGTTCTGATATTATCTCCTGGTTCAGTGTTGAAACCTCATCAAGCAACTGTTCGGCAATGTCCCATTCTCCCCTGTGTATCGACTTGATTGCTCTGCCCGAGAGTCTCACCATTTTCCTGGAAAGTTTTAAAGAACTCTCCCTTGCAGTATCTTTAGTCTCAAAGTTTTCCAATATTTTGGATGATATTTCGGAGATCATATAATTCCGCTCAATTATTTTATATGTGAATCTGGTAACGTGAGCTATTCTTGAATATGCATCAAATGAGTAATTACTCTGTCAATAGCCGTGCTCACAGTTATTAAGATTATTTGAAAGGTAATTATAGTTTTGTAAATATTGCATCACGTCACCTTCAATTCCGCACTGCAGGGCTCGCAAAGGTTAATACGATCCCTGAAAACCAAACCCCTATCTCAAATCAAAACCAGCCTGTCCTTAATCCCCTCGATAGCCGCCATCGCTGCCCCCCCTTCTTCCACAGGCGAGCGCCCGGCCAGATCAGCCTTAACAAGGGAGCTGTCATAGGGTATGGTCCCCAGTACCGGGATACCCATATTTTCCAGTCTGGACTCCACTGCCCCTAAATCCTCCTCTCCGGCCTTGTTTATCACGGCAGCGAATTTCGTCACCCCGATATCAGTACCAAGCCTCTTTATCCTCTCAGCAGTCTCAAGACTGCGCGCGCCTGGTTCCACCACCACTATCATCAGGTCGATGCCCCTGGTCGTTCCCCTGCCCAGATGCTCTATGCCTGCTTCCATATCCATTATAACCACAGACGATTCCTTCAACACCACATGCCGCAGCAGTGCCCGCAGGAAGGATGATGCAGGACACATACATCCACTACCGCCCCTGTCCACAGTACCCATCACCAACATCCTCACACCATCGGGTCCAACCACACCGAAGAGCTCTACCACATCATCCACTTTAGGGTTTAGTTTGAACATCCCGGCAGGTCCACCCGCCCTCTCGTCAATCAGATCCTCATACTCGGTCAGGGGTGCAGGAGGCTCATCAATACCAAGCGCCGAGGCAAGGTTCATATCAGGATCGGCATCAATGGCCAGCACATCCATACCGTCCCGTGCCAGTAACCGTGCCAGTGTACCTGCCAGTGTGGTCTTGCCCACACCACCCTTACCAGTGATAGCGATTTTCATGGTTTTTCAACTTATAGGAAATTATAAACGCATTTCGATAGCGATACAGATAATTTTCGTAGTTTCAATCAAATCTTTTGACAGGATTTACAGGATATACAGGATTGGATCGTATCCTGTCAATCCTGTAAATCCTGTCTGATATTTCGTTTATCCTTTCTGATATTTCCATTTTCCTGAAACGGAACCTTATACTTCAATGAGTTCCACGCTGATATTATCGTTCGTGATAATCAGTGCCCCGTACCCTTTGGATGCTTCGCCCACATTGACCACGATCGTATTGCCTGCCGTGTTAACACCCCTGGCCTCGTGGATGTGTCCGCATACAACAAGGGCGAAACGATTAACGAACTTTGCTATCGCCTGGCTGCCAACATGTCCCACTGGCAGCTCATCACTATAGCCGTATGGAGGGGCGTGACTAATCAGTACGTTCCTTATGCCTGAACATTCATCAAGCAGCCTTTCCAGGGACTGTTCAATATCCTCATCAGTAAGTTCGAATGGCGTATCGAACGGGGTAGCATTGGACCCACCCAGCCCCATGAAGTTCACATCACCAATCTCATGGCAGTTCTTATGCAGGTTGATAGCCTTAGAGCCGTCAAGTACTCCCAGGATATCCACTGGGTCGCAGTTGCCAGGTACTGCCAGGACCGGTACATCGAACATGTTGATGAATTCAAGGGCCTTCCCAGCGGGTCCGAAGTTGGTGATATCACCTGTTACTAATACTGCATCGATCTCACCGGCGCACTGTTGCAGTGCCTCTACCTTTGAATAGTCGCCATGCAAATCTGATAATGCAAGGAATTTCATACAATTACCTCAATACCTATCACTTTGGGTTAGACAGATATATGTCTTATGCATTTTACATTAGCATGCGAGAGTTCATTGTAGTAGGGCACAAAGCGCGAACAGACGGGAATTTTAACCTGAATGACCTGCCCGGCAGCGGCGGCAGGATGGATATATTATGCCGCTGCGTGAATTGTGCACTGTTCTTAAGCCATGACCTGCGGCGGGATGTGGTAATATACCTGGTACTGCTGGGTGAACCAGATACGCCAGGGATCGTGAAGTTCGAAGGAGAGAATGTGAGATACTTAAACCCTGATGAGCGCAGCAGCGGTTCACTCATTAAAAAGGCACTTGAAAAAAATGCCATTCCGAGGTGGAGGGAATCCACACCCGGAGTATGGATACGGCTGGGGGGCCTTGCAGACCTGCTGGAAGAAGTACTTACTGATGAAAAAAGGCTGTTCTACATGCGGGAAGATGGGGACGATATCAGGGACGAGTTTATAGAAAACGTGCCAGAAGATACTGTTTTCGTGCTAGGTGACCATACAGGCATGACACCGGAAGAAGAAACTATGATCCTGGATTTAGATGCAAAGACCATCAATGTTGGCCCGAAAAGTTTGCATGCTGACCACTGCATCGTACTGGTAAATAACGAAATGGACCGGACTGTCGATACGACCGGATAAAAGGAAAAAAGTAGGAAAAAGGTGGGATTAAAGTAATCCCGACCTCTGTAGAACAAACAGGTCTTCTGTACTGATCTTTTCGCCAAGTCTAAACTGGGAATATATTTCTTCCGCTTCCTTCTTGGCCTGGGCTTTGACAACAGACTCCCTGCCCTTCTTGCCCTTTCGTTTAAGACCGATTATCAGTTTATCAAAGTCACGTATTTCTTTCTGGGTCTTGATGAAAAGCCTGTGCTGTTCATCAGCAGACTCCTGTATTTTGACAAAATCCTTGTGTACTTTATCCGATTCCGCCCTGACCCTATCGGCTTCCTTGAAGGTCTTTATCATCTTTTCATGATATTCCTGGGCAGCCTCAGCATATTCCTTTACTTTTTCGTGATGCACGGAAGCCTCGTCTTTTGATTTCTGGGCTTCTTCAAGTAATGTCTTGAGTTCCAGGTTACTTTCAAGCTGGCCTTTTTTCCTTTTGAACTCTTCTGTGAGATGGCCGATTTTCTCCACCAGTTCACGTTCTTTATTTGAGTCCATCACCCTGGTCATCTGCTCAAACTCGAGATGGTCTATCTCCTTCTTGAGATCCTTAATAGATGGTCCGTCACTCAGGTTCAGGTCCTTCCTTAGTTTGTCTACCTGCGCATAGACATTACTGGCCTTTTCATTCACTTCATCGCGCTTGGCCTTGTTCTCACTGACCAATGTATTATTGGTATCCCTCAGGTTCTTGAGTTCCTGGGCTTCATCAATGAGTTCCTTTGTGCGCTTGTTAAGTTCATTTCGCTTGCTTGCTAACGTACTTGCTTCAGTGTTGAGCTTGTTACGCATTTCCTTATTTTCTTCAGACTTTACACTTAATTCTGTTTTCCTGGTTTGAAGTTCTTGTAGCATTACCTGTTAGTCCTCCTTTTCCAACTAATGACGCTGGTATTTTTTTGTATCTCATAATGGACGATACAACATTTTGACAGCCGAGCCAGCTGCCGATTTTTTGGCTGGTGGATTGGTATACCCAATCATCCGGCCAATCCATCTTACTCTCATTATGAAGGGACAAGATTTAAAGAATATTGATAAATTGATTGTTTTTTTATTAAGAGAGGAATAAGCATTCTTGCATTTATCAGGGATAAATCCTTAAAACCCTTACCTCCAACCTGATTAGTTCAATATAATCCTGGAAATCTGTAAATCTCTTCACCATCAAGCAATAATGGATACTCAGGTGATTGTCCTTTTAAATAAGGGCATCCCTTTTAACCTTTTCGGAGGATTTGGCCTTGCGCTTTTTATCGATACTTTTGTAAACAGGAAAGTTAAATAAAGTATTTAATGGATGGATAAAAAACGATGCCGGACGGAAAAAACCATAATATCATCAACATCACTGTATTGGTAATTATCATTTCAGGACTTTATTCCTTATCTACAAGGGCTGATATTGTATTGCCCATGGAATATTTGAATTTTCAAACTATATCGGTTTTTTCAATCTCATATCTATTTGGCACCTTTTTCCTGAGCCCTGACCTGGATATAGACAGTTCCCCTTACGGGAGGTGGGGGATATTCAGGTTCCTGTGGTGGCCCTACAAGGTTATGTTCAGGCACAGGGGACTGTCGCACCATTTTATTTTCGGACCTTTGACGATCCTTGCCTATTTTACACTTATACTGATACCAGTCCTGGTATTGGCTGGATCTGAAATATACCGGGTACCAGTTGAACTCATCGCAGCGGTCATGCTGGGCATCTGGATATCCATAGAACTGCATATCATGGCTGATATGGTTGTCTCGGAGATATATTAATGTAGATGGGCAGTGAGCAACATCGCAGCCTAATCTTTTTTACCTTCGCGGTCCTGGTATTCTTTTTCGATAATGGATATCCATTTCCTGATGAAATCCCCTGGCATGCCGCAGGCTTCCATTGCGGCCCGTTCGTTTTGTATGCGTGACTTCATCATAGCTTCAGGGGACAGGTCAATTCCTGCACATTTAGCTTTAGTCTTCCTTTCAGGTTCAAAGGGCTGGAAATCGGGAATTTCATCGACCACTTCGACCTGGCAGGATCCTACTATCTCTTTACAGGCCGTGGCCACTGAATCAATATAATCCTGTTTGCCTTCAAGATATAGTGTTCCGGGCTCTCCAGACCTCAGGTGGGCTGTTATATCCAGGTCCTTGCCGAACCAGCCCTTACGGCTTTTCATGTCCCATTTGCTGGTCTTAGGGAAGGATGCCTTAATGGCGGCTTTGTTCTGGCTGTATGTGGTTCCGGGGAAGTGTATTTTGACAGGCATGCCCAACAATAGAAGCTCTTCCTTAAGCTTATATTATTGCTACCTGTAAAGTCTCGTATGACTGCATGGCGCTATACAATGTAATATTGTTGTGTTAAGCTGTAAACAAAATCATTCTAGATTAATAGTAACTGTCCCGCCGTCCAATACATCCTGTTCCGCAACATCCACGGTCTTTGATACATCCCCTGCTGTGATGGTATATGGCCCGGTGGGCCTGGTATCAAAGTTGGTCTCATCCTGTATTGGGCCCAGTGTGGAATACGGCACCACAAAGCTATATGTACCGTTCTCTACAGTTGCAGTCTGGGTATATGTGAACAACCGGCCCTGGTTTGTCATGATACTGTTGGAGATCTTAACTATGGTGCCTTCGGGTGCTTTTCCGGTAATGGTCGCACCGTCCACGAACTCGAAGATCTTAACATAACCGGTATCTTCCACCTGGAGATTGCCGTCATATAACATATTATATAGTGCCTTGCATCTCTTTTCCTCACTACCGCCGCGGGTATTGGGGTTGGCCTGGGATTCATGCACCAGCCTGTAATGCTTTAGCCCGTCCCCGTCAAAAATGTGCAGACGTCCTTCCATACTGGTGTACCAGTACTGCTTAAAAATTGGTTGTTCCTGGCCTGATATTACAGCCCACGTCCGGTAATCTCCCCCGTCGTGCCCGTCCCATACACCCATTATATCCAGAATGGCATAGGCCATGTAGGCGTTGCTGACAATGTACCGGGAGCCGGGTTTATCGTTTACCCCCAGGTTCCACAGCACTTCATCAGCAGCCTCTTCAGACTGGGCAGTGAAGAATGTGGATGCGCCAGGGGCATGGTTGGTGCCGCCGCCGATGCCGGCCTGGAAGGGGTTGGCGTTGGGGATGCGGTGGGCGAAGTATGTGATGACATGGCCGTAGTCCCACCAGGACATGACGCCATAGGCGGTGTCAGGGTACTGGAAGGTCTCGCCTGCTAGTGGTCGGTCGTATATGGCGTCGAAGTCCAGACCCGGGTCGGGTGTGTTGTAGCGCATCCAGGTGAGGGATTCGTGCCACTGGTAGTAGTCTGAACCGATGGTGCCGCCGGCTGTGGAGCGGGATGCCACGTTGAAGTTGGGAAGGAATACTACCATGATCACGATAGCGACTACGAGGGCAGAGAGAATGTGGCGGGTCAGGTCTGAGGTGAGGAATTCCTGGAGGGAGCGGGGGGTTGAGACCTGGTTTCTGAATCTACTTGAAATGTCCTTCAAACCTGCGATGTCGAGAATTCCTATGCCTATGAAGGCTGAGAGTAAAGCTACATTGACGGAATAGTAGTAGAACCAGCGGTTCTGGCCGGTTGTGAGGGCGAACATGGTGAAGCACCATATCAGGAACATGGCTTTTTCGGGCTCCCATTTACGGAAGATGAGAAGGGCTCCTATGGCTACCATGGCGAGCAGGGCGATGTAATAGGTTGATACGAACTCAAATATGCCGGGGTAGCTGCCGTAGAAGTTGTTGGGGTAGCTGGCATAGCCGAAGATCATCTGGTGGGTGGGGGGTTGGGCTTCGGCGATTGTGAGGCCGCCGCCCTCGCGGGACTGGAAGATTGTGAAGAAGGTCTGGAAACTTGAGAATACGCTGGGGACGAAGAGTTTGGCTGTGATAAGGCCAAGGGCGTATATGCCTGCTATGGTGAGGGGATAGTAGATTTTTTCGATGTTCTTTTCTCGCATTTTTATGGATAGTAGGGCTAAGACAAGGAAAAATATGGCGCTTCCGAGGGTGATTAGGATGTGGAGATAGGAGTAACGGCCAGCAGAAAATCTATTTAATGGGTCTACAAAGAATACCACCAGAGGGAAAGCAAATAAGAATGTAATAAAGCTCACCATACAAAGTCCTTCAACAGACCTTCCACGCATGTGGTTTATGATGTACTGTAGAACAATAAATATTGCAACAATACCGCCGTAGAATACCCCGTTCGACCATTGGAGTATATATAATCCAAAAGCAATTCCTGCAAAGATTGAAATGACAGCATGAGGCTTTAATTTATTCCAGTTCTTATTCTGGATGTCATTCAGTGAAATGTCCTTGCCTTTGACTGATTTGACAGCCATAATGAAGAACATGAGGAATAAAGCACTGAAGAACACCTCGCCTGCATGGTGGTCTGTAAACCCCATTATGGAACGGGATAATATTTGTCCCGGCATCACTGCAATCATGAAAGCAGCTAATAATCCAACACGCTTGTCAAATACGTCCCTGCCAATGAAGTAAATTGGGAATACTATTAGTGCGCCGAATATCCCTGGGAAATATGCACCCACAGTTTGTGTCAGTTCGAGAGTTGGGGAACCCGCTCCCAGAATTAATGAGGTGATTGCTATCATATATGTCCAGAGGGGGCCGAAATGCAGGGTTTGACCGGTTGGGTACAGTGTGAATACTTCATACCATATTCTATGCGGAAAATTATGAAGTAGATTTTCCACGAGGCGCATGTGGAATACAGCATCATCGGCAGCGAATCCAATGATACCGCCTTTGAATACAGCATCATATGGCAGTAC
>PYCK01000232.1:0-9347 GCA_009649835.1 Candidatus Methanocomedens sp.
TTGCAACAAGTCGAAAACGTTTAACATCTCCCCTTTGCTTCCCATTATATTTTCTACGTTTGAACTCCACTTCTACTTCCACATCAATAACTTGTCTCTTCAGTTTAGGCAATACTTCACTTAGCCTTTTTCCTACAATATCTATAGAACGTCCACGCCAGGTACGGTTTGTTCCAATAATGAGCGGATCAACCTTACTTTTTATTCTGCTGACGAAATATCCTCCATTTTCATCGATGCGCGCAAACGTATTATGTTTGTAAAAACCAAGATCAATAAGCAATATTCGGTCTTTTATCCAAGGACCTATTCGAAGCGTCTTCACCTCAGAGGTACGTTCTCCACATAACGCGATACGTTTTGGGCCGTCTACTACAGCACTTACGAGAAGACTTAACTTAACACCTGCAGCTATTTTTTTCGTCCTCGCTGCTGGCCATTTATCAGCTAATTTTTCATGTAGTCGGATAATCGTGCTGTCCTGAATTAGAAGGTCTTTAAAACCGACCAGTTTATCTTTCAATATCCGATTGGGATTTTGTGCGATATTTTCCAACCCATGAATAACACATGCATGGAGATAATTTACAAGCTCTGGTGTGAAGCGATCATAGAAACTGCTACGACTGATATGCACTTCACCCTTTTCTTCATAGAGACGTCGCAAACTTGCCAACGTTCTCTGGAGCTGAACGCCAAAACCCAAGGTTAGCGACCAGAACATAAGTGCTGGATCTATCTTTCGGTCTCGCTTTACAAATCCCGTTTCTTTAGCGGTTTCCCTAAGCCATTCGGCTGAAAAAAGTCTGTTGAGTTCTTCTTCTATTATATTTGGTCTTTCTGATTGTTGTATCCTTTTTGCCACGCGGCATCCCCTCCGCATGAAGAAAAATTGTATTATGCTGTAATAAAATTGTCGATTGTTTACCTTAACCGATCACGTATGATGGCGCATCAGGTGCATCTTCATTGTCATCAGGTTGAGGCACTGCCTCAGTTTGCGCTTCCGCCTGCATTGATGTTGCAGTATCAAAACTTTCACTTAATATCGAATTATTTGTTAAGCCATTGAATTGCTGATATTGATATGTACTCTCATTCAATTTTACAGTAAGAAACATTGCAGGAACGCCTGTTACACCGAACTCTTTTGCTTCCTGGCGATTTTCACCTGAATTTACACGGATTATGGTGATATTGCCTGCGTATTCCTTTTCCAGTTCATCTACAATAAGAGACTGATTCTTGCAGAAATAACACAAATCAGAATAGAAATAAATAAAAACAGGAGTGTTATTTAACAGGGCATTCTGTATTTCAAGGCTTAACCACTGATCACTGGCCTGGAATAAAACTGCTTCATCTGATTGCAATGAGGCAGATACACTGGTAAATGTGGATAATAATACTACTGATGAAAGGAATAATAACGTTGTAATTTTCATATTGTTTAGACCCACGTAAATATCAAATTTCATGTAATATTCAATTACATATATGTATTGTGCTGCATTTAATACGAAAAATTGGATGAAAGTTTCATTCCACTAACTGAACATCAATCCCAGCTCAGCTTCCAGCATTTCACTCATTGCAGCATTGTACCCATGCCCGCTGCCCTCAACCGGATAAAATACCTTAGGTTCCCCTGCCTTCTCGTATGTCACCTGCGCCAGTTCAAGCGGTATGATGGAATCGTTAATCATATGCATCATCACCAGCTTGCGGGGCGGCAGCCTGTCCAGATAAGTATCCGGGTCAATAGAGCGCAGGAACCTGGTCTGGTTTTCTGTGACCTGGTTCGAATCATTTGCAATAAAGGATTCAACATCATACCCGCTGGTACTGATACCCACCACTCCGCTGATGGACGGGTCGATGGCTGCGGCAATGATGGCGAACCTGCCGCCGTTACTGATGCCGATAATAGCAATGTTGTCAGGGTCGATCGCAGGGTACTGGCGCATCACATCAACAGCTTTCAATGCATCAAAGACCATCTTATGCTGGGTAGGTTCCTGCCCGGCCTGGAACAACCTGCCGTCAAGCTGGAAGTCCACTCCTCCCAAGTTGCGCTGGTCAATGACCATGGAAGCATACCCCATGTCTGCCAGTTCGGCAGACAGCCCCTGCTCACCCTCTTTTGATACAGTGGCCCCTGGCAGTATGAGGATACCGGGGACCGGATGGCTGCTGTTGGGGATACGCAGCAGCGCACTTATAACAGCATCCCTGCTGGAATAGTTGATGTAGTCAAGTAAATATTCAGGATTGTTTTCAACGATCATTGAATCATATACCGGAATTCCGCGTTCAGTGGGATAAGACATAATACCATCTTCGTCCACATCCCATTCCTGCAGTGTGGCAGTATTGCCAAAAATAGCCCATAACAATGCGATAAGGATTACGGCCGAGCCAAGAGCGATCAGTATCTTTGCCTTGGCTGCCTTCTTATTCGCCGCTGCCTGCTGGCGTCTTGCTTCCTTTTTAGACTGGCTTGGTTCAGGTTTGGTTTTCCGCTTTTTTGCCATCCGGCTATTAGAACAGTTTTGTCCTATATCACATTTATGATTATTTTTTGCGTGATACCACGACCAGTTAATTTATGCAGGCCACTGCCATCGGAATGTCGGGTGGATATTCCACGCTCCATAAACTTTGCAAGCCATAGACATTGGGAGATAGAACTAATTCAAGGTACACAACAAGAAACTGTTCACTGATGTTTGCAGTTACTTAAGTATACAGATCATACTTTATGTGCAGCAAATAATTAATTATACCATTTAAGACAATTGATACTGGGATGTAATAATGGTAAATGTAGAAATCGGATGGGTGATGATAATCATAGGATTCGGCCTTCTTGTAGCTGAGTCGCTTCATCCCGGGTTCTTTGTAGCAGTACCTGGCACAGTATTACTGGTTATGGGTGCAGTATTTATACTGCTTCCGGAAATATTCGATCAATGGAGTGCGGTAATTATGGTCATAACTGCACTAATAGCAAGCATTGCAACCATAATGATGTACCGGAAGATTGCCCCGGGACAAATACCATTATCCACCAGCAAGGACACACTGAAAGATAAAATCGGGAAAGTGACCACTGATATTGAACCAGGTTCTATAACCGGAAAAGTGAAGATCGATAGCCAGACATGGAGTGCCACATCCGAAGCAGTCATCCCGAGAGGAAAAAAAGTGAAAGTAATAGAATCCGAAGGAGTCCATGTAAGAGTTGTTGAAATCAGTGAATGATTCGATTACATCATTTCAGGATAAAAACGTTCAGGAACAAAATTGAAAATAAATTGTATGGAGGATAGTATATGGCAGTAGTTGATTTAGGATTGGGTCTGGTCATTACAATAGCACTCATTTTGATATTTATTTCGGGTGTTACCATCATCCAGCCCTATGAACAGGGTCTATGGATAGTGCTCGGACGCTACAGGAAACGATTGAACCCTGGTTTTAACTGGGTGTATCCGCTGATCAGTGAAGTGATACGTATGGATTTGAGGACCCAGGTCCTGGATGTACCCAGGCAGGAGGTCATTACCAAGGATAACAGTCCCACCAATGTGGACGCTATTGTCTATGTCAGGGTTATTGATCCGGAAAAGGCTTATTTTGAAGTGGTCAATTATCACGTTGCCACTATAAGCCTGTCACAGACCACACTGCGGTCAGTCGTAGGTGATATGGAACTGGACGAGATCCTGTACAACCGGGATTTCATAAATACCAAGCTCAGGGATATTCTTGACGAGGCAACCGATGCCTGGGGTGTAAAGGTAGAGGCCGTGGAGATCAGGGAAGTCGATCCTGTAGGCACTGTCAAGGAGGCCATGGAAGAGCAGACCTCTGCAGAGAGGAAGCGAAGGGCTGCCATCCTGATAGCCGACGGCCAGAAAAAGGCTGCCATCCTTGAGGCCGAAGGTTCCAAACAGGCCCTGATACTGAATGCGGAAGGTATCAGGCAGTCCAAGATACTAGAATCTGAAGGCGAGCGGGTATCCAAGATACTGGTAGCCCAGGGTGAGTCCCAGGGTCTGAGAATCCTCAGTGTGGGTGCCGTGCCCCTGGATAAGAAGGCCATCTCTGTGCTCAGCATGGATATGATGAAGAAGATGGCTGAAGGCCAGGCCACAAAGATAATATTCCCGATGGAGATCTCAAAGATGCTAAACCAGGTAGGGCAGTATCTGGGTGCCTCCACTGAAGTACCTGAAGTTGGCGAGACTGTGGATGTGGAGAAGATCGTGGGTAAGGCCGAGGACATACTGGGACCCATACCCAATCCAGATGAAATGAGGCGGGAAGTTGAGAAGATAGAGGAGGCCCTGGTGAAGGAGACCGAAGAAACAGTGATGGCTGGCGAGTCACTGAAGGAAAAGGCGATGTCCGATAAATCTGACATCCACATTTTTAAGGCAGAGGAAGAGGAATCTTCTGCCGAACCAGAAGGCAGCCCGGAAGAGTGAATGTATATGTCAGGGGGCGGTCAACCGCCGCTCTCTTGCTCTATTTTTAATAATAGTAATATCATATTCCAGATATGTGAATCTTAATATCAGGAGTGCCGGCACAGGCGATATACCGGACATTAAAAGCATCCTGTCACAGTACATACTTGAGACAGAACTGGTGGATGATAACATTGACCAGTTTATTGTAGCCGAAACAGGGGGCAGGATTGTGGGGTGTACGTGTCTGGTTAGCAGTATGGATATAATAGAGTTGAGGTCAATAGCCGTGCTCCCATCATGCAAGAATAAGGGAATCGGGCGCAGGTTGTTCGAAACGCTAATGCAAAGGGCAAAAGGTATGACAGACCGGATATTTGTAAGAACGACGGCAAAGGACTTTTTCGAGAAGATGGGGTTTGAAGCACTGGATGGTTCACAAAAACCCGTGCTGTGGCAGGACTGTGCCGACTGCGATAAACTGGATGTGTGTATGCAGGTGCCTATGGTACTGGAATTGAGGTGATAAGATGTTAACGCTGGGACTGGTGAATACCTATGATAAGATCAAGGTGCTGGACGCACACTACCGCTCCATTGCCAGGGCGGCACCCATTGCCTACAGTTATGGGTTTGCGCTGGCATTGTTCGATTACCCGTTCAAGATGGATGCGGGGGAGCTCTGCGATTTCGTGGCAGGTAAGACCACTATCGGCAGGTCAGGGCGGTACTTAAGGGAGATGCTGGAACACAACCGCTTCTTCGTGTTCGACCTGCCCAAAAAAGGATTCCAGCCCCAGTTCGGCGTACCAGTGGTGACCACCTCTGGCCCTGACCAGAAGAAGGCTATCTCCCCGGCGGCGCTGGCAGATGAGATTATCAGGGGCGGGTCGTACCTGCTGCTGGTGGGGCTGGGGCATAAGGGGCTGCCGCGGGAGTTGTTTGCGAGGGCGCGGTATCACCTGGATATTACGGGGCAGGGGATTCCGCTTGAGACCTGCACTGCTATCGGGGCTGTGCCTGCGGTGCTGGCGGCACTGATGGGGGAACGGAGAATATAGAAACTCTTCACGACGTCATCAACAAGAACAGCCACGCAGGTATAAACAAAATATTCCCATCTTCCTTCAATATATCCTTTGTCACCACAATTCCCTTTGTATCAAATTCCTCACAGAATTTGACCAATCCCTTCAGGTCGCGTTTACCAATCTCATTAGAATATTGAACCTCAATAGGAACAACCTCATTCCCTAATGTGACCACCATATCCACTTCATTTCTCGACCTGTCCAGCCAGGGTCTTATACTGCTTGAGTAGTTCATAGCCCCTTTCCACATCCTTGATGTAAAAAACTTCAGGGTACCTGCCTATGATATTTATATGTCAAACTTTCCATTACAGAGTATAAGTTCATGGTATTTTTTTCCGTTTTAAAGTAAAAGATGCTTAACTGCTGTCGCACCCTGGGAAAAAGAGTGGCTTAACTTCCAGGATACTCCGGGGTGTTACTATCCACAGTGTTACTATCCCCAGTGTTACAACAAGCAAACGATAACCTCCATTGGAAAGTATTTTATCCCATCTCAATAAAAGGGATTGAATGGTAATATTGAATTCACAGGTAATTTCAATGAGTCAACAAAATAAAGATGAGCTAATAACAAAGATCCTTGAACTAAAAGAATCACGTAATGCCGTCATCCTGGCCCACAATTACCAGAGGGGGGAGATCCAGGATATTGCAGATTTCGTTGGGGACAGCCTGGGATTGAGCCAGCAGGCTGCAAAGCATGATGCCGATGTCATAGTATTTTGCGGCGTGGACTTCATGGCTGAAAGTGCTGCCATCCTTAGTCCGGACAAGACCGTACTAATGCCTGAATTATCATCACAGTGTCCTATGGCGGCCATGATCACACCTGAAGAGCTGGTAAAAATCAAAAACGAATATCCAGGGGCTGCAGTAGTGACCTATGTAAATACCAGTGCAGCAGTGAAGGCAGAATCAGATATCTGCTGTACATCCTCCAATGCTGTCCAGATAGTGAACAGCCTGGATGAGGATGTGGTGATATTCACACCTGATAAGAACCTTGCCCTTTATGCGGCGCGCTACACTGATAAGACGATCATACCCTGGGACGGGTACTGCCCCACACACCAACAGATACTTTCAGGAGATGTACTGCTATTGAAAGAAGAACATCCAAATGCCGAGATCATAGTGCATCCTGAATGTAAACCCGATGTGATCGACATTGCAGACGCGGTATTAAGTACAGGTGGGATGGTGGGTCATGTAAAAGAGTCCAGGTACAAAGAATTTATCATAGGTACCGAGGTGGGGATGCTGCACAGGCTGAGAAAGGATAATCCGGATAAGATTTTTTATCCGGCATCAAAGTATGCCGTGTGCCCGAATATGAAAATGAACAGCCTGGAAAGTATCATTACTGCACTGGAAGAGAACAAATACATCGTTACTGTGCCCGGGCATGTGCGGGTGAAGGCCAAAAAAGCGCTTGACCGCATGCTTGAGGCCGGACGTGGCGACTGATGCCGTCCAATTCATTTCGTACCTTTGTTGAGCTGATCAGGTGGGCCAATTGTGTCATGGCAGGTATTGCGGCCCTGGTAGGCACACTGATAGCCTTCCTGGCATTGCCTGATTCCATGCAGGTCCGGCTTGTATATGAGCCTGTACTTGTTTTTTCTGTTGTGTTCCTGGTTACCGGGGCAGGCAATGCAATAAATGATTATTTTGACCACGAGATCGACAGGATAAACCGCCCTAGTCGCCCCATCCCATCAGGAAGGGTGAACAGGAAGACAGCGTTGTACTTTTCATTGCTCCTTTTCGGGATAGGTGTCGTACTGTCATACTGGCTGGGACCTGTATGCCTGTTACTTGCCGGATTCAATTCCTTAATGCTGTTCCTGTACGCCAGTACCCTGAAACGCATGGCACTGGCAGGTAATCTAGTCGTGGGATACCTCACAGGTTCCACCTTCCTGTTCGGGGGTGCACTGGAAATATTTGACGGTACAGGCATCCAGTCGATAATGATACTGTTCCTGCTGGCGGTCCTGGCTACTATGGCCAGGGAGATCGTGAAGGATATACAGGATATTGAAGGGGACAGCAGAGCCGGAGCCAGGACACTTCCCATTGTTATAGGTAAGATGAAAGCTTCACGTCTGGCTGCTGTACTGGGAATTACAGGAATTGTGCTAAGCCCAATGCCCCTGGTCTTTAATGTGAACAATGCATTCGGTGCATCTTACATGGCTGTGATCTTTGTGGCAGATATACTTTTTTTGGTTTCAATTAACGAGATTCTACTGAGGGATAATGCAAAAAAAGCTTCAAAATTGCTAAAGATGGCTATGTTCGTGGCTTTAATAGCTTTTATAGTCGGTACAGTGATATGAAGCTGAATTTAAGGTGTTCAGATTAGTTTGTCTGGAAAATCAAAACATAATTTTTAAATAGGCGTATCCATAAGTTTAAATCATATTTTACCTATGGTTTAATATTATATTTAAGGAGGAACTACAATATGAATGATAAACTCTTACCAACAGCAGCAGTTGAACGCGTGATCAGGGCAGCAGGTGCACACAGGGTCAGTGCCACTGCCAGTGAAGAACTGGCAAAACTTCTGGAAGAATATGGCATTGAAGTAGCAACCAGGGCCAACAGGCTGGCAATCCATGCCAAGAGAACCACGGTCAAGGGCGAGGATATTCTTGAAGCGTTAGAGCAGATGGAGTGATGTTAGAAAAGATCAGATCAATTAGTTGATCTTTTTTGAAACTTCATCCATCCGGGTTATTGCAAGGTCCATATCAGTGCCAGGTTTCATCAGGACAAGGAACAACGTATTTTTATCAATCTCCTTAAAGGGCAATAATACCGTCTTTAGTGAATGTTAAGTTATGATCATACCCATTGAGATCAAGACGTTCGGAAAGGTCCCGGGTATGGTTATACACTATAGATGAAACTGCATGAGCCATGTTCGCATTGATATTACTATCAAAATGACTTGATATCCCAAGTCCATTTGAAGAAGAAATACCTGCACCCAATACTCTTTCTACTTTTAAGCTACTATAAATATTTCAGTGGATTCTCTAAAATAATATATTATTATGACTATAATAAATAAATTCAGGGAACGGGATATTATTTCGCTTATCACTGGTTTGCTTGAAGCTGAATCTAAAACCGGATCGATCTGTCGTCCGGTAGTAGGGCCGGGAAATGATGATTGTGCAGTCATTGATATGTGTGACTCCGGACTCCTGGTAGCTACAACTGATATGCTTCACAGGAAGGCCGATTTTCCTTTAGGCATGACACCGTACCAGATAGGATGGATGAGCATTGCAGTAAACCTGAGTGATATTGCGGCCATGGGTGCCAGGCCGGTAGGTATCATGACAGCACTTGGACTGCCCTCGGGATTGGAAGTGGATTTTGTTAAGGAACTGGTGAGTGGGATGAGTGATTGTGCCTGCAGGTATGGTACACAAATTATTGGCGGGGACGTTGATTGCCACGATGAACTTACCATAGTGGGTTCTGCGCTGGGAATGGTGGATGCAGGACAACTGGCTACAAGGAAGGGGGCCAGGCCGGGTGATCTGGTCTGCGTGACCGGACAATTAGGTACTGCCGGGGCCGCACTTGAGGCATTGCAGCAGGGAAGGGGGGTTGACCCGGAAGTACTGGAAAAATTCTATATGCCAGTGCCCAGGATAGCAGAAGGTATGGCATTGGCTGGTTCGGGCTGCCTGACTGCTATGATGGATATCAGTGACGGGCTGGCACTGTCCCTGCACGACCTTTCCGCTGCCAGCGG
>PYCK01000232.1:9447-11174 GCA_009649835.1 Candidatus Methanocomedens sp.
TGGCATTGGCTGGTTCGGGCTGCCTGACTGCTATGATGGATATCAGTGACGGGCTGGCACTGTCCCTGCACGACCTTGCCGCTGCCAGCGGTGTGGGGTTCCATATCAAAGCAAGTGATATACCTGTGCACAGGTCTGTGCGTGATATGGCTCCAGTTGGGGATATGGTCGTTGATGACAAGGTCGTCGGTGATAAGGTTTTTGAATGGAGTGTATACACTGGCGGCGATTTTGAGCTATTGTTCACCCTCAATACTGATTGCCTGGAAAAGACCAGTGAGGTTACTAAATTCACAGTAATAGGTGAGGTTACCGCCAGCAGAATAACCATTGAGCATAACGGGCACATTGCGGATCTGGAGCCAAGGGGATTCCAGCAGTTCGGGGATAAGGTTTAATTACCTGCAATCAAAGGTTGATACCATGATAATGTGCCCCACCTGCGGCGGTCCTGACTGCATAAGGCCGGCTGAAGATGTGCTTGATTCTATTTACCAGATGTATATGGCCTGCCCGGGATGTCCGCCTGAACCCGGGTGGGACAAGCAGGCCCCACTGGCGGCTTTGCTGCACGGGGATACTGTTGATGAGAATACGTTGTTGTGCAGCTCGTGCAGGCGCCGTGCCCTGGATGGGGTGATGGGGCATGTGCTGGCTGTTATGCTGGAACACGGGGACAGGGAAGAGGGAGCAGGACTGGCACTGGTCGGGACCCCGCTGATCTCCTGTGGTTTTCCAATTATGTATCCGCCCAGACTGGGTCAGGGAGACCTGGTACTTATAGCAGATAATGTGCACCCGGATACGGCAGAGGATATTGTGGACAGGGTGCCTGAGGTCAGGGGGGTCGTGCTAAGGGTGGGTGACCAGGCCCACAGCGTGGGTATACTTGATCCTGATTCCCGGCCCCATGAATATACACTGCTTGCAGGTTGCGACATGAGGTGCGATGTGGCAATGAGCGCACTGGGGGAACTGGTGATATATAAGAGCCAGAGCAGGATCCATATCGAGTTCCCGCGGGAGAGCGGACACAAGATGAATGTGCTTGGGAAGCTGGACCTGGAGGGGCTGCTGGCTGGCAGGGTGGTAGTGGACGGCATGTGCGGTCCGGGCACTCTGGGCCTGATGGCAGTGCTGATGGGTGCAAGTAAAGTGATATTGAACGATGCCTGGCGCCCGGCTATTGAGAATGTGCTGCTGAACCTTGAAGTTAATAGAGGGCTGCTGGATGTGGAAGTTGAACGATTGATCCCTACTGGTGATATGCCACTTATCGGGGATGAGCCGGTACTTGTGGCAAGGGCAAGCAGGGGAGGTAACACCATAGCAGAGGTTTATTTCGGTGATATCAGGCGGCTTGCTGGTGTGGTCGATGATTGTGATGTTTGCCTGATAGATTCATTCCCTACTGCAGACCCGTCAGAGTATGTTAAAATATGGAACGATAAAGTATCTTGTGGCAAGGTTATAGTAATATAGAATTATTGGTGTTGTCCCCGATTAATTGACAATTTTTAAATAGTGTTGCTTAACTACCTGTCTGCAGGAAGGGTTGCACTCCAATGATACCGTACTGGTAATCATAGAACAGCGGACCACCTGAGAGTTTTCGAATAGTGATTTTACTTCGCACGATAATGAAAACAACCATGATATGATTTATACTTGTGGACTCTTTTATTGTGTTATTTTCATTTATCCAGAATAAATTAAGGCTCTTCCTG
>PYCK01000233.1 GCA_009649835.1 Candidatus Methanocomedens sp.
ACCGAAAAGGGTGATGACAAGGATACTTTCCAGTTAACAAATTCCAAGATCCCTGTCACTATTAATATAAAGAATAAAGGCGATGCACCGCTTGAGGATGTTGATATTTACATTGATACGGGTGGACTTGAGTTTTATTCATTTGGCACAAGTACAAAGACTCATTATACTGAGGAAATAATCGAAGATGGAGCATCGATCACACAAATCTCATTTGACTTGGAGATACCTTCACACATGAAAGATACTGAATACACCATCAGTGTAAATGTGACTGGTATTGACCAAAAGGACGAAAGGCACAATTTCTCAGACTTTAAGGAAATAACAATCCTGAACATGATCAGTATCACCAAGACTACTAAATCCGAGATTTTCATGATCGATACGGCCTTTGTGCAATTGGTTATAAAAAATGACGGCGCTTATGCAGTAAATAATATCGAATTCAGAGATAGTATTCCCAATTATTTTGAACTGGTGGGTAGTTCCCCTCTCCAGTGGAATTTTAACATGGATCCCGGGCAGATCAGGGATTTCAAATATACCATCAAACCGATCAAACCGGAGCCGGATGGTTATGATCTTCCTGCTGCAGACGCAACATGGAATGTGGGTGGCCTGGAGTATAGCCAGACATGTACCAAGCCTGAAATTATTGTCCACGGCTCAAAGATACTGCTGGAGAAGACCGTCAGTCCCACACAGGTTGAGCGTAACGAAAATGTAACAGTAACTATCACAGCCACAAATGTGGGTGACGTTAAAGCCAGTGTAGAGATTTTTGACAACGACCCATTACCGGATAATGTCACTCTTGTAAGCGGAGAAACCTATACCACATCGCCAAAGGTTATAGGTGAGGAGAACAGCATCAGTCTGACCTACATTATAAGTGCAAGTGCAAACGGTACATATGAATTACCACAGGCTACTGCCAAATTCCATGACCTCCAGGGCTATCACAGTGAGGAGATATCCGCTTCACCTGAATTCACAGCAGGTAATCCTCCACCTCTCCCTGGCGAGACTCCTCGGCCTGGCTACACCCCTACGCCTACTACACCTACACCGGTCCCGTCACCGACCAGGGAAGAGCCTGGATTCGGGATACTGGCAGGTCTGGTGGGTTTGTCAGTGGCTGTACTGCTGGCACTGCGCAGGTAAGTAAAAAAAGACCAGGGCTTGGTTTGATGGTAGAAAAAACCAGTATACTTGAGATTATCAGATCCCGCAGGAGTATCAGGGAGTTTTTAGTTGACCCTGTTGAAGACAGCATGATCGAAGACATATTGGAAGCGGGGCGCTGGGCTCCTTCAGGCCTCAACAACCAACCGTGGCATTTTGTTGTAGTAAGGAACAGGGAGATTGCAGGGTCACTTGCAGGATGTACCAGATACAGCTCAATTGTACACAGTGCGCCTTTACTTATTGCTGTATTCCTTAACAGGGATGTGATGTATGATCACACAAAGGATATCCAGGCATGTGGTGCAGCCATACAGAACATGCTGCTGGCGGCACATGGCATGGGATTGGGTGCTGTATGGCTGGGAGAGATACTGAACCAGAAGGATGACGTTAGGGATATTCTAAATGCACCTGGATCCCTGGAACTGATGGCAGTGGTTGCCATCGGTTATCCTGCAGCAGGTAGCAGCAGGTCAGGTGGACGTCGGGAGATATCAGAGATCACGTCTAAGGAAAGATTTGGCAATCCCTGGAAGTAGTGTATCCATAATACCCCAATCCATAGAACCCTATATTTTTCTTAAGATCCTTATAGCAGCCAGGATTATACTGATTGCGAAACCGACAAGCCCGATGGTTTCCAGGCCAGGTTCTTTCTGTCCCAGCACCAGCAGGATTATAGACGCAATCAGGAGAACAGTGATAAACAGGTTATGCAAAATAGAGATTATCAACCTTCGGTTCTCAATGGCATTTTCCTGTTTAACTACGCTCGCCTCCTTAAACATCTTCACACTTTCAAAAATGTCATTTATACCTGTAGGGACATTTTTCATAAGGTCATAGAAGTTATCCCATTCCATCTGGAAATCTTCTACCAACCTGGCCGGTGAATATTTTGAACGTGCGATCTCTTTGGATAGAGTCCTGACATCACTCATAATATTATACTCGGGGTCAAGATCAAGACTGGTACTTTCTATAAGTACAAGGGCCCTTTCCAGGAGTGAAAAAGTTCTGGGCAGGGACAGGTCATATTTTAATGCAAGTTTGACAAAATCATCACTATGGCGTTCACCCTTTCCATAGTGCTGTCTGGTAATAAGTTCGTCAACATCCCACTTGAAGGCATGGATATCGATATCATCCGGGCTTTTTTTGGCCAGTTTAAGGAATGATCTGGCCGCCAGATCCACGTCTTTAATATAGACACCATAGAAGATCGAGTACATTTCTTTCTTGATCTCAGAGTCCAGTTTACCCACTGCGCCGAAATCCAGGTATGCAATACCCCCATCTTTCATGACGAATATGTTGCCGGGATGGGGGTCGGCATGGAAGTATCCATCAATGTAAACCATCCTGAGAAAGCTGGATGAGATGAGTTTTGCAATCCTCTTTCTTTTATCCAAACTAAACGTCCTAAAATCCCTTAGCGGCACTCCATAGATATGTTCCATTACCAGTATGTTATCACTTGTAAGTTCCCAGTATACTTTGGGAATTTGAACTTGTTTGACATTCTTGAAATTCTCCCTGAAACGTTCCATGTTAAGGGCTTCATTGCGGTAATCAAGTTCACGGTTAAGCATTATCTTAAATTCCTCAAGGAAACCGTCGATATCGATCTGGGTTTTGATCTTCAGGAGTTTTACAAAGATGAACTTAAGGTCATAGAGTATATCCAGGTCAAGATTGATCACGTCCATCATACCAGGCCTGGCGATCTTGACCACCACATTCTCCCCATTCAATACAGCTTCATATACCTGGGCAATAGAGGCACTGGCTATTGGCTCTGTGTTAAATTGATCAAAAATATCTATAAAATTTGAGTATATCCCGGTTTCTTTCGATCCAGGATAGAATCCCATACTTAATGCTGGCTGCATTCTTTCAAAATCATAGGGCTGTACCATTTCCTGGAGCTTCTCAAGTTCTTTGCCATATTCAATTGGTATAATATCAGGTCGTTTGCTCATGGCCTGGCCGAGCTTGATGAATGTGGGCCCCAGTTCCTCAAATGCCGTACGCAATTTAACGGAATTTGACTTGCGTTCAAAGTCGATAGGACAGGTACAAAGATCCACAGATTCTTGTTTCTGCTTATATTCTTTTACTAAAATGTTGTGAAGTTTATATTTATGAAAAACCTGCAGGATTTTAAAATACCGTTTAATCTTGTTAAACATCTCACTAAATATTTGTGTGTATATGCTTATAAAGGTAGTCTTTACAGATACCAGTAATAACTAAAATGATGAAATATATTCCACCATTGAGTCGAATATCTTTTTGCCATCCTTGGAACCGAGAATATTTTCTGATGCCCGCTCCGGATGAGGCATCATCCCAAGTATGTTACCCTGTTCATTAAGGATTCCCGCAATGTTCTCACTGGACCCGTTGGGGTTTGCCTCACTCGTAGCATTTCCCTGCTCATCCACATACCTGAATGCAACCCGTTCCTGTGAGTTAAGTTCGGATATGGTATGCTCTTGTGCAAAATAATTGCCTTCCATGTGTGCAATGGGTATCCTGATGACCTGGCCTTTTTTGAAAGAATTTGTGAACGGGGATGTATTATTATCCACCCTCAGGTTGACCCGATCGCACCTGAACTTCGGGTAGCGGTTGGTCATAAGTGCACCAGGCAATAGTCCGGATTCCACCAGTATCTGGAACCCGTTACATATACCCACTACAGGCAGTCCCTTATCCGCCATCTTCCTGACAGAATTCATTATGGGTGCCCTGGCAGCTATAGCGCCTGCCCGCAGGTAATCGCCGTACGAGAATCCCCCTGGTACTACAACGCCATCATATCCTTTTAGTTCATCCTTGTACCAAACAAGGTCGGCATCCACTCCCACAACCTCGGTGAGCACATACTGCACATCATAGTCGCAGTTGCTGCCGCCGAACTGGAGTACAGCGATCTTCATCCTGATTCCTCTATTTCTATATCAAAATTATGTATCACAGGATTTGCCAGCAGCCGCCTGCACATCTCATCCACTTGGGATTGTGCCGCGTCCCTGGAAGGCGCATCAAGTTCGAGAACAAAACGTTTTTGCATTTCCAGTGAATCAGTTGGAAATCCCAGGTGTTCGAGTGCCTTTTTGATAGTAGTGGCTTCGGGATCAAGCATCCCGCTTTTTAGCCCGATGGTAACTTCGGCATGGTATTGCATTTTGTAGACCTCAAAATCTGATCACTTGTGATTGGAGCAGAATGATAATTACTTTTTCGGTATTTCTTTACATACTCTTTGGTGCATGTAAGCCCAGTGTATCAAGCACGATAGATAACACATTTCTTGCACAGTCCACCAGTACCAGCCTCGAGTCCCGCAGGGAGACTTCGGCATTTAGCACAGGTACGTACCTGTAGAACTGGTTGAATGAATCGGCCACTTCCCTGGCATAGGTGGCAAGATGATGGGGTTTTAGATCCACCGATGCCGTATCGATAACAGCAGTGAGGCGGGCCAGATGTTTTATTAGTTCGATTTCCTGGTCTTCCACCAGTACGGATATATCATGTTCCAGGTCTGCCAGATTTACACCTGAACCTTTAGCATTAGCCAGTATGCTGCAGGCCCGGGCATGGCTGTACTGGATGAACGGAGCACCCTGTTTCTCAAAATCCAGTGCCTCACGCCAGTCAAACACCGTGGATTTTTCTGGCGATACCTTAACAACATCATACCTGATGGCTCCTATACCCACGAAGTTCGCTACTTCCTGCTTAAAATCATCAGATGTGTCGGGCCTGCGTTTCTCCACTTCCACCATTGCCTGGGTATTTATCTGGTCCAGCAGTTCATCGGTACTGATGAACTTCCCCCGCCTGGTGCTCATACTGCCTTCGGGCAGGGATACGAACTCGAAGATCACGATCTCAGGTTCGTTCTCACCAAGTGCATTCAATACTGCCTTCAACTGACCGGATATCAGTTTATGGTCCGCTCCCAGCACATCGATCATCCTGTCGCAGTGCCCGGCTTTCCACAGGTGGTATGCCAGGTCCCTGGTTGTGTACAGGGATGTGCCGTTACTGCGCTGTATCACCAGTTTTTTCTCAAAACCATAGTCAGACAGATCGACCATCAGGGCACCATCATCGACAACGGTCCTGCCCGTATCCTTTATCCGGCCCACTGTGGTGCTGACACTGCTGTTACGGACATATGTGGATTCCCAGGCAAATGAATCATGGTGGATGTTCATGCGCCCCAGGGTCTGTTTGATACCTTCCATGGCAAGATCAACGGCATGTTTGAACCGCTCTGCCACGTCCGGGTCACCGTGTTCGATGCGCTGGATCAGTTCATCGATCTCGGCCTTTTTGTCAGGTTCGTCGTTCAACACCCTGTTTGCCTGGATATAGATGTCTGCAATAGCATGGTCTGATTTCTTTTCAGTATCAAAATCAAAATGCTCCAGCGCCCATGATACAATGGCTATCTGCCTGCCCATGTCATTGATGTAGTACTGGGTCTCCACCTCATACCCTGCTTTTTCCAGGATGCGGCCAAGGGTATCCCCGATAATGGAATTGCGGATATGTCCCACGTGCAGGGGGCCGTTGGGGTTGGCAGAGGTGTGCTCCAGAATGACTTTTCCGCGCCCGGTCTGGCTGCCGTAATCGTGTCCCTGTGCTCGTATAGCAGACACGGTCCGGTCCAGGAAGGTCTGGTTGATAAAAAAATTGAGATACGGCCCCTTTGTTTCAACTCTGTCGATGAGTCCGTTTTCAGGTACATTGATGGATGCAGCCAGCATTGACGCTATGTCTGCCGGGCTTTTCCTGCAGACCGGGGCCAGCCTGAACGCTACAGATGAGGCAATATCTGCATGGACCGACTCCTCAAGGCTAAGGTCTGTTACTTCCAGACCGTTTGATTCAAGGGCAGAGGTCAGGGCTTGGGTAACCTGTGATTTAAATTGTAAGAACATAGTTCATCAGCGTCCTGGTATTTAAGGGGATGTAGATAGATGGCTATCTACATAATTGTATCTTTGTGATGACTTATTCCCTGGTTCTATGTGTCAGAAAAGCAAGGATAAGCATCATTAATGTAGCAGGTACACAAAAACCGGGTATATCTTTCATGGCTGCCCATGGGTTATTTTCCTCTACAACTTCCTGTTCATACGGAGGGGACTGGGTTGCCTGAGGCTCGTTGTCGGAATCGTAATCTACAACCGTTAACTGAAATGTAACTGTCGGTTTTTCTTCCAGATAGAAATTATATGTTCCCGGTTCATCAAATTGTACGGGTAGACTTCTTCTGAATGTCAGAGTAGTCTGGGGAAACAAGTTTTCTTCACTGACCAGGGTAAATGGTCTTCTGTGCAGATCCTCGTTCTTAAATGTTACAGTCTGCCCTTGTTCTACTATATTTTCAAATGGATACATAAGGACAAAACCCTCGGTTTGGTTCTCCAGGGTCCCTGGTCTGATATAGATAAGTGAATCCGAGGCTGTAACAGACTGCATAATTGCTATAAAAGCCAGGATAAAAATTATTGTTCTTTGCATAGTAATCCTCAACAAATATATAAATATATTTAGACATGTTATAGTATAAATATTGCTCTCTCACCATTACTGCTAATAAGTGTTCCCGGTTGTTTTCAGAAAAATATATACGTAATCATTTCAATAATCATTGAAATAACACATAACCCGATATTTGGTGCAAATAAATGTCAGATGAGAAGAAATTAGGATTCTTTGAAAAATATCTCACAATGTGGATCATTGTCTGTATCATTGCAGGTCTTTTATTAGGCAAGACATTTCCAGCAGTGGCAACTTCTATCAATAAAATGCAATTATACAGTGTGTCCCTGCCCATTGCAGTTCTGCTGTTCTTTATGATTTTTCCCATCATGGTGCAAATTGATTTTAAACAAGTCATTAAAGCTGGTAAAACACCCAAACCTGTTTTAATAACTTTGTTTGTGAACTGGGGGATAAAGCCCTTTACAATGCTTTTTTTTGCCTGGGTTTTTATGAAAGTGATATTCACTCCATTCTTACCAGATACCGTTACACCTACGTTGATGGGAGATATGGACCTGCCCTCGCAATACTTTGCCGGAATGGTATTATTGGGCATTGCTCCATGTACGGCTATGGTGCTCGTGTGGGGTTATCTGGCAAAAGGTAACCAGGGTCATACACTGGTCATGGTTGCCATCAACAGTCTGGTCATGTTAATATTATATGCACCCATGGCACGATGGTTATTGGGGATCGGTGAAATCGTAGTGCCCTGGCAGACCATAGCACTGTCAGTGGGATTATATGTGGGTGTACCGTTGGTGGCAGGCTACTTTTCCAGAAAAGAGCTGCTTATGAGAAAAGGTGCCGACTGGTTTGGGAATACATTTTCCCCGGTGATGCACAATATTGCTATTTTAGCATTGCTGATAACCCTGATCACTCTGTTTAGTCTTCAGGGTGACGTGATCATTAAGGAACCCTTAGTCATATTGATGATAGCGGTACCGCTGTTGATCCAGGTGTTTTTCATCTTTATCCTTGGTTACGGCATATCCAGATTAATTGGTCTGTCATATGAAGATGCAGCGCCTACAGCACTGATAGGTGCGAGTAATCATTTTGAAGTGGCAATTGCTGTATCCATCATGCTTTTTGGTCTTAACTCAGGTGCTGCATTGGCAACAGTAGTTGGAGTCCTGATCGAAGTACCGGTAATGCTGGCACTTGTAAAGATATGTCTCAAGTCCAGGAATTTATTTAATTGACATAGATGGGGAAGTCATGGTTAAATTGATAATCGATGAAGCGAAATGTAACGGCTGCGGCGATTGTGTAAAAGTGTGCAAGAGCCGGAGCCTGGAAATACGTGATGGTGTATGTGTTGCGACTAAGCCGGATGAATGTAAACTCTGTATGCTGTGTAAGGTAACCTGCCCAGAAAGGGCCATTGAGATAGAGGTATGAACTTATGGACAAAAAGGAAGGATGCAGTTGTTTTAATGCCGCCCTTGTGGACTATGCCCTGAAGAAAAAGAAAAGCAGCCTGCACGAGGCCACCTGTCCGGTGTGCCACAAGACTTTTACCACAAACCGTGAAGGGGATGAAGTGGTATGTTTCGACTGCCGGAAAGGTCTCAAGCACAAGGTCGAAGTGCTGGGTATAGGGGGGAAGCTGTACAATGATACAATGAATGCGGTAGTGCAAGCTGTGCTGGGGACAGAGTTTCGGGTCATACCTGTAACAGATGTTGAGAGCATAATGACCTACGGGGTGGCTGTTACCCCGGCCGTGGTGGTTGACGGTAAGGTGATGTGTGAAGGAAGGGTACCTGAAGATAGTGAGATCTGTGAGTGGATTGGTAAACAAGGCGGTAGCTGAAAAAAGCTCGCTTAACAATCTGGTTGATGGTCCCGATATAGGATTATTCTCAATTGTCCCACATTTGCTGCACCGGCACAGGGAAATATAACCACGTTGGTATCCCCTCAAATTAAATGTTAATTGATCATAGTGCTCTGAATTTTGAGACACAGATTACACTGATTACACAGATTGATAGTGGTTGTGGAAATCAGTGTAATCTGTGAAATCGGTGTCTACATTAATCTTGCATTTGACCATACTTTTTGAAGTGGATACCCACGTTGCCGGATTCACAGGAACATTGTATGTTTTCCATTTATCTCACCTCTATCACGCAACCATATTACCAAAAATAATTCCTGATACCAGGGATGCAATTATCACCAGGATAATGTAGAGACCAGCTTTTTTCGTACCCATTATCCTGGATATTACGATCATATTGGGCAGGCTGAGAGCCGGCCCGGCCAGCAGCATGGTCAGTGCAGGTCCCTTGCCCATACCTAATTTTGTTAATGCACTGATTATGGGCACCTCAGTAAGTGTAGAGAAATACATTAATGACCCCGAGACCGAGGATATCAGGTTGGCTGAAATGCTATTTCCTCCCACCAGGGTTGCAACAAATTCACCTGGCAGCACGGCTACTATGACACCTGCCAGGAACACTCCCGCAAACAGCAGGGGCGTGATCTGTTTTACCAAAAACCAGGTCTCTTGCATCCAGCTTTTTAATTCCTCACGGGTGTACCAGAGCCATGACAGTGCAATGGTTACCAGGACGAGTAGTATAACTGCCGCTTTTTCTAACGTCGTTGCCGCTATTCCCGCAAAGACCAGGATTGCCAGCAGCAATATGAAAGTAATGGTTGTTCTTATATTTCTGTCATCACCGTTGGTTTTAAAGCCTGGCATTTTATTGTGATTCTGGAAAACAACTGACATGGTAAGCCCGATAACAACGGATAACCCGATTGCAGCTACGGCCCTTGCCACTCCTATATCAAAACCCAGTATTTTTGCCGTGTACACGATGGCAAGCAGGTTGATGGCGGGAGCCGAGTAGAGGAAGGTAGTGGCCGGCCCTATGCCAGCCCCACGTTTGTAGATGCCTGCAAACAGCGGCAGTACTGTGCAGCTGCACACCGCCAGCATTATACCGCTGATGGCAGCGACCGGGTAGGTAACATATTTTGGCGAATCAGCGCCAAAGTATTTGAGCACCGACTCCTTTGAAAAGAGGGAGGCAATAGCACCTGCCAGAAAGAAGGCCGGTATCAGGCACAGGAGCACATGAAGGGCTAAGTACTCACGAAGGGCATCAATTCCGGCAAGTAATAATGTATCCAACATAGTATTTCAAATTATATTGAAATGATTATACTTAAGTATTATGGTTTCAATAAATATTGAAGTACTTCATAATTGATAGAATTTAAAGAGGGATATGTTTGAAAATAGAAATATTAGGAACTGGCTGTGCAAAATGCAAAAAGGTCACTGATAATGTTAAGCGGGCTGTGGACGAGTTGGGTCTTGACATCCAGGTGGAAAAGGTCGAGGACATCAACCGGATACTGGACTACGGTGTGATGATGACACCCGGGGTTGTGATAGACGGCGAGGTGAAGGTCGCTGGTAAAATACCTGATGTCAAGCAGATCAAGCAGTGGATAACCGGATGACTAAAAGACTTTTGTATCTTAGTTCTCAGGCAATCTGAGATGTTCTTGTATATTGTGTATCCCTTTCAAATTAAATGGTAATTGATCATATTGCTCGGAATTTTGAGACACAGATTACACTGATTACACAGAT
>PYCK01000234.1 GCA_009649835.1 Candidatus Methanocomedens sp.
AAATATTGTTATATTATTTTATTCTATTGCTGTTGATTATTATTATTTAATATTATTTCATGATTAATATAGTTATTGGTCGATGACTACTATTTCACACATCTTATTTACCATGAACTCAATTTCACATACAATACAGGGATAGTCATGAAAGACACATCTATCAGCAACAGTATGCAGGAATACTTTGACGAACTGGAGAAAACGCTCCAGGCCGAAATTGATATAGCCTCAAATGCCAGGAAAAAAGGGCTTGAGCCAAAACCACATATCGAAATTCCACTTGCTAAGGACCTGGCTGACAGGGTTGAGAAACTTATGGGGATAGAAGGTGTTGCACCCTGCATCAGGGAACTGGAAACAAAAATGAGCAGGGAAGCAGCAGCTCTCCAGGTAAGCGTGGATGTGGCCACCGGAAAGGTACAGTCATTCGATTCCGAGACCGAGGCCATTGATGCGGCTGTCAGGGTGGCGGTGGCGGTGCTTACAGAAGGTGTGGTAGCGGCTCCCATTGAAGGTATCGAGCGGGTCGATGTGGACGATAACACTGATGGTTCCAGGTTCATCAGGGTTTATTATGCGGGCCCCATCAGGAGTGCTGGCGGCACGGCACAGGCACTTTCGGTCCTGGTGGCTGATGTTGTAAGGCAGAATATGGGTCTTGAGCGGTACAAGCCCAGTAAGGAAGAAGTGGAACGGTATGTGGAAGAGGTATTGCTGTACAGGCGCGTGGCCAACCTGCAATATACACCCAGCGAAGAGGAGATACGGCTTATAGTGGAGAACTGTCCCATATGCATTGACGGTGAACCAACCGAGGATGCTGAGGTGGAAGGGCACAGGGACCTGGCCCGGATACCAACCAACCGTGTAAGGGGCGGGATGTGCCTGGTACTGGCCGAAGGGCTGGCACTAAAAGCGCCCAAGATAAAAAAGCACGTAAATGCCCTCAAACTGGAGGGCTGGGACTGGCTTGACCAGTTCATTGCCGGGGTCAGGAAAGATAAGGACGACGACGAGGAAAATGATGATGGGGCTGTCAAGGTCAAGCCCAAGGATAAATACCTGCAGGACCTCATTGCAGGCAGGCCAGTGTTCTCATATCCTTCCAGGCCAGGCGGCTTCAGGTTAAGGTACGGGCGCAGCCGGAACACCTGTTTTGCAGCCGGAGGCGTAAGTCCGGCAACCATGGTATTAATGGATGATTTTCTTGCACCCGGCACCCAGATGAAAGTTGAAAGACCAGGCAAAGCCCTTGGAATAGCGCCGGTGGACAGCCTGGAAGGTCCTACGGTACGGTTGTTCAACGGCAGGGTCATGCGGGTGGATTCCATTGACGAGGCAAGGAAAATAAGGGATTCGATATCCACTATCCTTGATATAGGGGAGTTGCTTATCAACTACGGTGATTTCCTTGAGAATAACCATATCCTGATCCCTTCATCGTATTGTTTTGAATGGTGGGTCCAGGAACTGCATACTAACGCCGGTAAGATAGGCAAAGATGTGCCATATGATGACTCACAGTTGACCGACCCCGGCGGCCAGACCGCACTGGAGTTGTGTGATACGTTCAATGTTGCGCTCCATCCCCAGTACACTTACCTGTGGCACGATGTTACTTCAGGAGAAATAATCACACTTTCAAAATACGTTGAACAAAATGGCGAGTTCGATGGTGAACTGCTGTTGATCCCTGTTGACGATACAATCAAGCAGATACTGGAAACACTGCTTGTCCAGCACAGTATCCGGGAGCAGCGAATTGTTATTGAAGATGCAGCACCGCTGGTCAGGTGCCTTGGGCTTGATGGTTCACTGCAAAGGCTCAGGAGCGCTTCACAGGACGATTTTCCCGACCCCATGGAGATGGTAAACCACCTGGCCCAATTGACGGTCAGGGCAAGGGCACCCTACAGGATAGGGGCGCGTATGGGACGGCCAGAGAAATCTGACAGGCGGGAGATGAAACCGGCACCAAATGTTTTGTTCCCTGTAGGTGAAGCAGGCGGGCGGACACGATCCCTCATCAATGCTAAAAACTACTCAAGGTCGTTCAAGGAAAATGTGGGTGTCTATGAGATCGAGGTGGACTGCAGGGCATGTACCCACTGCGGTACTGTGACCTTCAGGAACTTATGCCCTGACTGCAACAGCCCGACACTGCCAAAGTTGCACTGTCCTGTATGTAATATCGAGACAAATGAACCGGAATGTCCCAAATGCCACAAGGAGACTACGTCGGCTGATAAGCTGACAATTAATTTCAAGGAAGAGTATAAAAGGGCCTTCGAGAACCTGGGTGAACGTGACAATCTTGATACGTTCAAGGGTGTCCAGGGACTGATATCCAAACACAAGACACCTGAACCCATTGAAAAGGGAATACTACGCGCCAGGCACGGTGTGGTGACCTTCAAGGACGGAACAGTGCGTTATGATATGTCTGATATGCCTTTGACCCATGTCAGGCCTGATGAGATAGGTGTAAGCGTAGAGACGATGCACAGGCTGGGATACACTGTTGACACATATGGGGCAGACCTGGTGGACGTATCGCAGGTGGTTGAACTGAAGGTGCAGGACATTATCGTTTCCAATCACTGTGCCGAATATATGCTCAAGACCGCCAATTTCATTGACGACCTGCTTGTCAAGTATTACGGCCTGGATCCCTATTATGAGGCAGATTCGGTAGAGGACCTTATCGGGACCATGGTCATAGGGCTTGCACCCCATACCTCTGCCGGGGTACTGGCCAGGGTCATAGGGTATACCAGGGCTTCGGTGGGTTATGCCCATCCCTTTTTCCATGCTGCCAAGCGGCGCAACTGTGATGGTGATGAGGACTGTGTCATGCTGCTGCTGGACGGGCTGTTGAACTTCTCACGTTCATACCTGCCAGATAAACGGGGCGGACAGATGGATGCACCGCTTGTACTTACTACGCGCATCGACCCAAAGGAGGTGGATAAGGAGGCGCATAATATCGACCTGTTGTACAGGTATCCGCTTGAGTTCTATGAGGCCACCCTGGACTATGCCAATCCCAAAGACCTGGAAAAACTCATTGATACTGTGAGCAGCAGGCTGGGCACGCCTGGACAGTATGAGGGCTGGGGTTTTACCCATGATATTTCAGATATTGCCATGGGACCGGCCAACAGTGCATACAAGACCCTGGGTACTATGATCGAAAAGATGACGGCCCAGCTTGAACTGGCACGTAAGATAAGGGCTGTGGATGAACGGGACGTGGCGGAAAGGGTTATCAAATCCCATTTCCTTCCTGACCTGATCGGCAACCTGAGGGCTTTTTCCCGCCAGCAGGTCAGGTGCGTGAAGTGTAACAGGAAGTTCAGGCGTACGCCGTTGAAAGGAGTATGTCCGAAATGCAACGGTAAGATCGTACTTACTGTGCATGAGGGGTCTGTCAAGAAGTATATGGATGTTTCACTTAAGGTAGCAGATGAGTACGAAATAAGTGATTACACTAAACAGAGACTTGAACTGATCAATCTTGAGATCAAGTCCCTGTTCGAGAGTGATGTTTCAAAACAGATGGGTCTGGCAGATTTTATGTGATGTCCATGGTTCACAGGTTATTGCCAGGTTTTAGAGACTTTTTATTATTTACTGGGACTATTCAGAAAACCGCAGAGAGCGCAGGGGCACGCAGAGAAAAACAACACATCTCTGCGCCTCTCTGCGTCCTCTGCGGTGAATCTTTTTTGCCACGATCTATTTATCCAGAATAAATTAAAAAGTCATAGGTTTTATATGATATCCACGGTTCACAGGTCATTGGCATCTGCGAATTTTATCAATGCTTCTCCCAGTTGCTTTGTATATTTTGGGTTCAGGTTGAACCTGCTTCTTTTCTGGCCGCTGCGCTCCTTTGCGATCTCTACATATTCTTTATCGAATTTCTCGCTTGTTGCCAGGGTTATGGTCATATACCACCCTGCGTTCATTTTTATCTCAAGGTAATCCTTGGCATCGTCATTGGATGTGTCTGTCATTTCATTGTCCTCTCATATCTCATATTGTACCACAAGATCGGTAGTGAAGGTCAATATTCTATGTCCTGCTTAATAAAGACTATTATGCCGAGGATGGTGAGTACCAGGGCTGCCAGGAACTGGATTTGAGGAATATTGGTGTGGGTGTTATCATTGGGTTAATAATCGCTACTGTGAGCTGGGTTTTAACATCATAACATAAGTTAAATTAAATGTGTGATATCAAAAATATATAAAATGACAAAGATGATAAAAATGACAGGAAATCCATTTCACTGCACTGCAACCTTAAAACCCGCTCCCCACCTCGAACCAATAAACTACGATCCCTGGGAGCAACTCGAATTTATATACGAATTGACTATAACTTGTGTAATTTTTAAGCCACATAGGACACAGAGCATTTTTCCCATACTCTGTGTACCACGATACCTTATGCGGTTCATGTTTATTAGATTCCTTGCCCAATAAAAGAAAAACGTCTGTCACTGTGACGAAAACATTGCCCCTTTCATGGTAAGTGGCGGGTGCTCACGCCAGTGCCGTAACCCGTGATTAATGTACCTGGCATTTGGTCACAGGTCAGTTACTTCTACAATAATCTCTATATACCACTAAATACATACAATGTGTGACAAAAAAAACGTATTGGAGGATATAAGTAATGGAATATGAAATAACAGGAGACAATCTCCAGCTGGTAACACTTCACGTGCAGGGAGGAGAAACAGTCTATGCCGAAGCCGGTGCCATGAACCACATGAGCAGTAATATGGATATGCAGGCCAAGGCCAAAGGCGGTCTTATGAAAGGCTTTAAGCGTATGGTCAGCGGCGAATCATTCTTTATTACTGAATTCACTTCCCAAGGTGATGGATTTGTGGCATTCGGAGGTAATGTCCCTGGTAAGATAGAAGCAATAGAGATCAGCCCCGGCAACGAATTCCTGGCGCAGCGGGATGCATTCCTGTGTGCCGAAAATGGAGTGGATATGGACGTGGCCTTTACAAAAAAACTGGGTGCAGGATTCTTTGGCGGAGAAGGGTTCATACTCCAGAAATATAGCGGACAGGGCACAGTGTTCATTCACGCCTGCGGCGATTTTGTAGTCAAGGACCTGCAGCCCGGTGAGACCCTGAAAGTGGATACGGGTTCACTAGTCGGGTTCGAATCATCTGTCCAGTATGACATTACAAGGGCAGGCGGCATCAAGACATCTCTGTTCGGCGGCGAAGGCCTGTTCCTGACAACACTTACAGGACCGGGCAGGGTAATCATCCAGTCACTCAGCATCGCCAACCTGGCGGCTGCCCTTGCACCACACATGTCAATAGGGGATTCGGGCAGTAGCGGCAGTGGCGGCCTGTCAATCGGCAAACTTATCGGCGATTAGAACAAGAAAACATCAACTACAGTGCCTGCCCCGTATCCTTCGATATTGGGCGGCACAACCACATATCCATCGGCCCTGGCAACTGAGCTCAGTATCCCGGCACCCGATACCATTAGTGGTTCAACCTCTTCCTGCCTTATTTGTACGCGCACAAAAGTGTGATATCCCTGGCGGGATGTGATCTTTTCCTTAAGAGGTAACCGTATCACTGTTGGTGGACGATCTGGGAAATGTCCGAGTATCCTGATAGCCTCCTTCCCGAATACTATTAGTGCAATAAGACCTGCAACAGGATAACCTGGCATACAAAGCACTGGCTTATTGTCCACAACTCCCAGGGCCGTGGGTTTGCCAGGGCTTATGGCCACGCCGTGTACCAGCAGTTCACCTAAGGTTTCTATGGCAGCAGGCACATGGTCACGCTCACCCACTGACGTGCCGCCGCTGATGATGATCATATCGGCATCTGACCCTGCCAGTATGGACTGCTCTATGAGTTGTGGGTCATCGGTGACTATCTTGCTGATCCTGGGGATGCCGCCCATTTTTTTGACAAATGAGGCTGTCATCAGGCTGTTGGTCTCCCATACCTGTCCGGGCTCCAGGGGTGCTCCCCTTTCCACAACTTCTTCACCGGTCGGTATAATCGCAACCAGTGGCCTGTGGAATACCTCTACATCCACGATACCGGTTGATGCAAGTACTGCCAGGTCCCAGGGACGCAGCTGGTGTCCGGCACTGAAAAGTCGCTCTCCGGCAGCCACATCTTCACCTATCCCGCCTACATGTTTTTCCGGGTGTACCTGTGCCATAACCTCTACAACACCATCCATTGACCTGGTATCCTCCAGCATCACAACCGCATCAGCACCAGGGGGCATGGCCGAACCGGTATGCACCCGCTGGCAGGTGTCAGGAGTAACATCTTTTTCTGTCAGTGTAAAGACGATCGGTGATGATGTGGATGCACCAAGGGTATCGGCAGCTTTCACTGCATAGCCGTCCATGGCAGCACGCCTGTAATGTGGTACGTCACAGTCGGCAACCACTTCAGAAGCAAGCACCCTGCTTTGTGCATTTTCGATGGGAATGCTCTCGATACTTTTTATTGGCTGAATTGTATCGAAAAATGTCTTTCTTGCAGTTTCCAAGTCCACACGTGACCTGAACAATTTATCCATAAACTTTCCTCAGCCGCCAGATACGGGCGGGAATAAGGCAATCTCGTCGCCCGCATTAAGTACAGTGTCCAGGCCGTCCTTGTCCTTTACACTGATGCCGTTGACCATAACATGGATGAACGGGTGTATCTCGCCGTTTTTGATGATCAGTTCTCCGAGACCGTCATATTTCCCTATAAGAATGTCTATTACTTCACGAAGATCGCTGCCGTCGGCTTCGATTTTTGCTTTTCCTACCTGTTCTCTTAGGTTTGCGAATAATTTTATTGTAACTTTAACCATATGACCTCTCAAGTTAATGCTGTTATTATAAATATTTTCTTCGGGATTTTTGCTTTCAATCCATAATACAACTTCAACAGTTTATCGAGGCAGTCCAACAAATCAAAATTTCAAGAAAATGGAAATTTCAGACATGATAAACAGGATTGACAGGATACGATCCAATCCTGTATATCCTGTAAATCCTGTCAAAAGATCTGATTGAAACTACGAAAATTACCGATATCGATACCGAAATGCGTTTACAATTTCCGATACGTCGAAAAAAGATTGCGTTCAATGAACTTTGAAGGGAAAATATTATTGCCTATGGTCATTAACATGTAATATAATATTGATGTGTGGGTGTGTTCATGGATGATAAGAAAACAGAACGATGATGTAGATGAGGTCAGTACTGGAACAATAATCATAATCATTGGCCTTTTGTTTATATTATTTGCACCCGTTTTCTCTGATTTTTTTTATATTCCCAGGGAAATAACAGGATATGAAGATAAGACTACCAGAATAGGGAGCAATATTTCTCAGTTCACCTTTATTTCGATAGGTATATTAACAATCTTTATCGGATGTTGTATCTTTTTCAGGAATTTTATGAATATCACTATTGACTACCTGATAGAGAAGAGGGATCAAAAGAAAAGCGGCCAGTAATTGCCCCGTATTTATGCAGGATACTCTATCTCATGCATGACCTTCATAGACCTTTAGACGAACTTTATTCAGTCTCCAAGGGATCATGGTTAATTTTATATTCAGGCAAATGCATGGTTTGAGAAGGGGTGAAACAGATGAACAAGTATCTGAAGATTGTCTTATTCGGTTTTCTTCTATGGTTAATTCCGTTTATCGCCGGGTTCCCGTTCGTGGACCAAAGTGGCAATTTCCTTATTCCTGAAACGTTTTTCAAGTCTATAATGATCGTTGTAGGCGGTCTTGTCGGTGTGACCCTGGCAGTGATGTATTTCAAGGAAATCGGGACAGATCATGTCAGGGAGGGGGTCACCATAGGAGTGGTCTGGTTAGTGATAAACTTAGGGATTGACCTGGTGTTGGTATCAATGGGATTTTTCCCTATGACAGTTACCCAGTATTTCACAGACATCGGCCTGCGCTACCTCAGCATACCCATTTATACTATAGGTATGGGATATGCCCTTATGCAAAAAATGTAAATAACTGGATTATGGGATAGTGCCATCGATAATATAGCATTTATAGCACCAAAAAAGTTTAAAACATTGAAAATGAAGACACATTTTTTATATATTCCAGACAATCTTTATCCACTATGGTCACCCTATCCGAACCATCTATGATATTCTCATTGACATTAGCAGCTTGTTACATGATGACCCTGCTATTTTTATTTCTTATATCAATAATTGGCATAACCATATATAAAAATAATAAAGCCACTCTGGAACTATCCATGTTAAAACCCATTTTCATCAAACTCTTGCAGGGCAAAACAGGCGAAGTAGCCGCCGTCATGAAGGTATCAAATCCTGTTGGTGACCTCATGGATATGGACGTTCCGATGTATGAGATAGAGAAAGTGCGTCGTGAAATGGTACAAAGTGGTGAACATGAACATTTACTATGGTTGTCTGTACTTGTATGTGCTGCTTACCAGGATGACGCGGGTTATAAGGAAGAGATCGTAGACCTGATGAAAAAAGACCTCAAATCACAGGGTCTATCTGAAGATGCAGAAAAACTCACACCTCTTTGCAAACATACCTTTTCACCATATACTTTTTTCAGGATCGTTCGATTCCTGCTGGACAAAAATATCCCACACGTTGGTTCTGGCTCATTATTCAAAGAAATTGGAAAATATTTTAAGAATTATAATGTTACAAAAGCTCTGACTGTCACTGGAAAATTCAAGGTAATACTTCCAATGATCAAATATATTGTTTTAGCTGCGACTGCATTCGTAATGTCATGGCTGCTATTCCTTTTCAGTTACCTGTTACCTGAAGGCGTTTTATTGCTTGTGTTGTTGAATGTAATCACTACTGTTGCAGCTACATTATTTGTATTATGGAATATCATGCAAAAACAAGTAAATCCCAGGTCGTATGGAGAGATCGAAGCTGATATCATATCAGATATTCCAGATTTTAAGATACGTGCAACATGATCATAGCTACATATGTTCATACATTCCCTGGAAAGAT
>PYCK01000235.1 GCA_009649835.1 Candidatus Methanocomedens sp.
ATAATCATATGGTATTTCAAGTTAATCAAGTTTTGCCTCTTTTAAATTGTCAAAATTTGCGACGGCACACCCAACCGCAGGAGACGAAAACGTCGATCCTACAGAAGAAGCCTGGGAGACGACAAGTTCGATGGCATGGATTATATCGGAATCGACGATTTCGGCATTGATGACTTCGGCAAGGATGAGTTCCTGACTAACGAGGACGACCTGCTGGACAACTTCATGGTAGATGATGATGAACTGCTGAACTTCGGAGATATCGCTGATCTCGGCGAGGAAGTAATCGAGACCTTAAGGAGAAAGACGAGATGATATTTTTTTACCCTTTGAGAAACAAGTATGCCTTTGAAATCTTTGATAAGGCATACAAAGAGAAAGAAAGAAAAACAGTCCACGTATGGAGCCCGCAGGGCTTCATACGTGTGCGGCCCGCTACTGGCCAGAGTAGCTGTGCCTGAGTAGAAGTAGATAGTGGGCCCGCGGAGATTCGAACTCCGGACCTCCGCCGTGTGAAGGCGACGTCATAACCGACTAGACCACGAGCCCACCAATGCTTTATCCTAAAATAACACTGGCTCTAATATTACCAATATAAGATAAGACTATCGCAAACACGCGATAGTCCCTTCGCTCAATCATAAATCCTGCTTAGTCCTCTGGTATATCCTGGCCTGGAACCCGTGATACTTGGCAACACCCTCTGCATCCTTCTGGTCGATACATGACTCATCAAAAGACACCAGGTCAGAAGAATATAATGCACAGGGCGAGCTTCTGGCAACCACGCTGGCACTTCCCTTGTACAACCTGACCTTCACAGTTCCCTTCACACGCTCCTGTGTAGAATCAATAAAAGCATTCAGGTCATGGTACAGCGGCTCATCCACCAGCCCCATATATGCAAGCTTTGACCATTCATCATCCACCCTGGCCTTAAAGCTCAACTCACGCCTGGTAAGCACCAGCCGCTCAAGGTCGCCATGGGCAGTCAGCAGTATGGTAGCAGCCGGATGTTCGTAGTTCTCCCTTGCCTTAAGGCCCAGCACCCTGTCCTCAATCATATCAGTCCTGCCCACACCATGCCTGCCGCCTATGAGGTTTAGTTCGGTTATCAGAGAAACACCATCCATGAATGTACCGTTCAAGGATACCGGGACACCGCCTTCGAACCCTATCTCGATAATCTCGGCTTCCGGTCCATTCTCAGGAGACCGGGTCCACTCAAATATCTCCTCAGGCGGAATAAAATCAGGTTCCTCCAGTTTTCCGCCCTCGATGCTGCGACTCCATATATTCTCATCAATGCTCCATGGCTTCTCCTTAGTCACAGGAACCGGGATACCGTGCTCTTTTGCATAGTCGATCTCCCATTCCCGGGTCAGGTTCATATCCCTCATAGGTGCCAGTACATCCAGGTTGGACGACCTGAACACAGCCTCGAACCTCAACTGGTCATTGCCCTTGCCAGTACAGCCGTGAGCCAGTGCCCCGGCACCTTCGACCAAAGCCACTTCCAGCACCTTCTTTGCAATAAGCGGCCTTGCAATGGCAGTTCCCAGTACATAGCCCTCATAATTCCCATTAGCCTTGATGAGAGGGAAAATATAATCCTTTACAAATTCGGCTTTTACATCAATTGTGAAATTTTTATCACTGATCAATTCGGCCTTTTCTTCAGCATTTTTTATTTCTTCTTCTGGCTGGCCTACATCCACGATCACTGTGATAACATGATCCAGATCATAATGCTCTTTAAGAATCGGTATGCATACAGATGTGTCAAGTCCGCCTGAATAGGCTAATACCACTTTTTTTTCCATTTATCATCATATCCTTTTTTTATTATCATTTTACGGAAATGTAACTTTCATCCTTCGAATAATATATAAGATATTTGAGTTATCTATAACTATTGTAACATAATAATAATCTTATCTGGATATTCAAATGGATGGCGGCATAATAAATGGTATTTGGTTCTCCTAAAAAACATGTGGCTAATTCAATAAAAAAAATAGGGAAAGGGCATGGCAGCCAGAAAGTTGTCAGATCATTAAATAAAACCCTTGCCGAGCATCCTGAACTCATGGAAGATGCAGTCTACCAACTGGTTGGGATTATCCAGACAGATAAGGTTGAGAATTTCACTTATGTAATTGAAGTCATGCTGAATATTGCTGAAGTTGAGCCGGACCTGTTAGCAAACTCATCTGATGCAATCATAAGGATACTCGAATTTCCAGAGGACAGTCTGGATATAAATTATATACTGAAAACTATAGATATTTTAGGTATGATAGCTTCCCGCTATCCGGAACTGATGCAGCCATCTGTAAAAATATTTCTACAGAAGCTGAACAATCCAAACAGCCAAATCCGTTCAGCTTCATTCTATATTTTGGATCTAATAGCAAAACCATATCCTGAATACTTTTTAAATTATACCCTGGACTTAATTAGAAGCCTTCACGGTTTGCATATCGATGAACGACTGTATGCGACCAGATTGATAGGGGATATCGCTTTGATCTCTCCTGATTTAATTGATGAATCCCGTGGAGTGTTGAGTGATCTTGCATATAAACATCCGGATACAACGGTCAGGCAGGAAGCTTATGATATACTAAAGAAATTTGAAGTCGAAGATAAGGTCACAACTGAAGAACCTGAAGAGGAACCGCTTGAATTTGAAAAGGATTTTATAAGTTTAATTGACATTCAAACTGAAAGTAATGATCTTGGAGAACTGGCTGATGTCCTGGCAGAAAGTATTAAAGGGATTGATTTTGAAGAGTCTGCCTCTGAAATGCTAAAATCGCTTGGAATGGACCATCTCATTGTTAAACCTGTTGACAAAGGATCAGAACAGGAACCTATGGAACAGGAAGAAGTGGTTCCTGAAGAAGAAAAAGCTGATATCGAAACTGATATTTTGACTGCTGAAGATATTGTTGAACCAGATCCGGAAGAAACTGAATATATTAATAAAACACAGGAAGAACCTATCCTTAAAAAGTTGCCGCCAAAACCAGTAATTGAAAATAAGAAAACACCAGAACATGCAATGAAACGCATCGAACGGCTTGTAACAGACCCAAATCTCATAACGCGATTATCGGATGTAAAGGACATTGATGAGAAGAAAGAGGAAGAGGCACAAGAATCTGGCATTTCCGATATGGCAGATGCAGGAGAAGAAAAAAAGAAACCAGATGAAAACATTGTTGATGATATTACCTTAGATATGATTAATACAATCTTTGAAGAACTTTCAAATGAAGATTGGATAACTAATGTTGGTCTGGTAACTAAGGATGGAACACTTATTTCTGCCAGTAAACCGGATTCCATAGACAAAACTGCATTTAATAAAATAAGCAATATGCTCTGTTTTGAAGAAACATCTACTCAGAAAGAGGGTTTTAGAAATAGGGTAAGCATAGAACTCTCGGATAAACTCATGGTCGCCTTGTCCATAGATCATGAATACATCCTGACAGTTTTCACAGTACCTGATGTACAATTTGGAATCGTACTTTACCAGCTTAACAGGACAGCTGATAAATTGGAACAGATATTACAATAGCGTTAATTTTCATGATGTTTTGACTTTTCATTGTAATACAGTGAAAAAAGAAAAGCGAGCGCCTCATCGACGCCCTGGTTATTGCAGTTATTTTGCAATATTGAAATTCTCTTTTACAATCTTCAATGCACAGTAATCGCCACACATGGTGCATGCCTCGTTATCTTCCGGTACCCTGCTGTTCCTGATATTCCTGGCATATTCAGGGTCGATAGCAAGTTCATACATCTTTTCCCAGTCAAGGTCACGGCGTGCCCTGCCCATTGCAAGGTCCTGGTCGCGCTTACCCAGCTTGATCATATCCCCGATATGTGCCGCAATGCGGGATGTGATCACGCCGGTCCTCACATCCTCCACGTTTGGCAGTGCAAGATGTTCAGCAGGTGTTACGTAGCACAGGAAATCGCACCCTGCCGCACTTGATATGGATGCACCGATCGCGGTCACGATATGGTCGTACCCGGGTGCAATATCAGATACCAATGGACCCAGCACGTAGAATGGTTTATCGCCACTCAATCGCTTCATTAACTGCACATTGGTCTTTATCTCGTCTATGGGTACATGTCCCGGACCCTCGACTATGACCTGCACACCAGCATCATGGGCCCTGTCTGATAGCTCTGAGTTCATGACCAGTTCCTGGATCTGCGCCCTGTCTGTGGCATCATGCACTGCAGCAGCCCGCATGCCATTGCCCATGCTCAGTGTGACCTCGTGCTCTTTCATTATCTCAAGCAGGTAGTCGAACTCACTGTACAGGGGGTTCTCTTTTTCATTGTGGACCATCCAGGCGGTCATGAATGCGCCGCCTCTGGAACACAGCCCGCCGTAGCGTCCCTGTATTTTGAGCCGCTCCATGGTAATAAGGTTGATACCTGTATGTATGGCCATGAAATTGGTGCCCAGTTTTGCCTGGTCTGCTGTAGCCTTGAACAGTTCGTCCTCTTTCATGTCCACTACTGAGCCGTATTTTATTGCAGCCTCGATAAAGGCCTGGTACAGGGGCACACAACCGACAGACAGTGACGTGGCTTCGATAACCCGCCTCCTTATTTCAAGGAAGTCGCCGCCAGTGGATAGTTCCATCAATGTGTCAGCTCCGGCAGCCTCTGCTACTTTTGCTTTCTCCACTTCCATTTCAATATCCATGATATCCGAGGATGTGCCGATGGAGGCGTTGACCTTGGTGGTCAGGCCTTTGCCTATGCCGCAGTGCCTGATCTCACGGTATGGGGTTACCGGGATCACTATCCTTCCCGATGCCACACCTCTTCGCACGAAGTCTGGCTCGACGCCCTCTACCGCAGCCACTGTTTTCATCTCTTCTGTAATATTGCCTTTTTGTGCTTCTTCGATTATACTCATGTATGATGCTCCATATTGGATTTTTGTCGGTTGCTTTTAACACTGCTAACCCATATAATATTTTTTAAAAAGTTAATTTGAGTTCAAATCCAGTAAACTTGATTTAATACAAGTTTGTTTGAATAGGTGGTGCTGATAATACTTATGTTATTCTGAATTTTATCCATACACCCTGAAGTTCTACTTCCCTGATCCACGCCTGGCGCATGGTCACCAGCACGCAGGCA
>PYCK01000236.1 GCA_009649835.1 Candidatus Methanocomedens sp.
GAGCAGACCGGAAAGACCCCTGATGAAGCGAAGGCAGCCCTGGAAAGCTCAGGCGGAGACCTGGCCGAAGCCATAATAAAACTCAGCCAGTAAACACTTTTTTCCAGCCTGTTACCTGAAAGGTTATTTATAATATTACTTAATCTATATTGCAAATAGATAATATAGTATATATATTCTGGTGATTAGATTGCGCAAAAAGCTGACAGTGATACCGGAAAGATGTTCCGGCTGCAGGGTGTGTGAACTCGTATGTGCCATATCCCATGCCGGTGTTAACAATCCAAAAAAGGCTAACATAAGAGTCATTTCACTTTATCCACATCCCGTTATCAAGATGCCCATAGTATGTGAGCAGTGCAAGAAGCCGAAATGCAGGGATGCATGTCCCACCGATGCCATTGTGGTCACAGACGGTGTGGTAACCATACTTGAGGATAGATGTATCTCCTGCCATGCCTGTGTAAGTGCATGTCATATCGGTGCCATATTCGTGCATGAAGATATCGAGACACCATTCAAATGCGACATGTGCGGCGGCAACCCCAAATGCGTAGCAGCATGTCCCAAAAAAGCCATCCTGTATGTCCCCGAGCATACCCTGGGCCAGGCACACCGTTTAGCATCAGCACTACAGTATGCCAACATGCAGGAAGTAGAATACTACGAGCATGGTGAGAAGAAAAAACTGAGATACGCCGAGATAGAGACCGGTGGTACAAGAGGTGATTCCAGGTGAGCATTAATGGCGGATATTTCATGAAGGTCCTGCATGTTGACCTGAGCGAGTGCAAAACCCATGTAGAAGAAGTAGACGAGGAGTTTGCCTTAAAATACATAGGGGGAAGAGGTTGGGGTGCCCGGCTGGTATGGGAGCACATGAAAGAGGATACTGACCCCTTAAGCCCCGAAAATATCATAGTAATAGCTCCCGGCCCCTTATCAGGATTATACCTGCCATCAGCCGGCAAGACATCCATTTGTTCCATCAGTCCGACCACAGGCATATACGGGGACAGTAATATAGGCGGCATGTTCGGAGTGGAACTTCGCCAGGCAGGATTCGATGCAATGGTTATCAAGGGTAAGGCACCCGAGCTATCCTACCTCTGGATAGAGGATGATGATATCCAGTTAAAGAGCGCTGAAAAGTATGCAGGTATGGGCAGCATAGAGACCGAACACCAGTTACGTGAGGATATTGGGGACGAGACCGTGAAGGTGGCATCGATCGGTCCTGCCGGTGAGAAAATGGTCAAAATGGCGTGTATCACCGCTGACTGGGGACGCAATGCCGGACGTACTGGCATGGGTGCCATCCTGGGTTCAAAGAACCTGAAAGCCATTGCCATAAGGGGCACCAGGGACCTGCCTGTTGCAGACCTGAAACGCCTCACCGGAATTAGCGACAAAGCATTCAAGAAACTTTCCCAGCACAACCTGTTCGAGTTCTGGCAGCGCCAGGGCCTGATGAGTGTCATCGATTATGCCAATACGGCAGGCATCATACCCACACACAACTTCAAGGATACCCATTTCGAGGAAGCTGATAAGATAAACGGCGATGTCATGGAACTGGAATACAAGATAGGTGATACTGCCTGTTTTGGCTGTCCCATGGCATGCGGTAATGTGAACCTGGTCAAGGACGGAAAGTATGCAGGCACGGTCATCGAGGGGCCCGAATACGAGACTGCTGCCATGTTCGGCTCCAATGTGGGTGTGAGCGATTTTAGTGCCATACTCAGGGCCAACTACCTGTGTGACGAGTACGGCATAGATACCATTACAGCAGGCAGCCTCATCAGTGTCATGATAGAGGCCTATGAGAAAGACCTGGTCACACTGGAAGACCTGGACGGCATGGCATTGAACTGGGGCGATGATGAAAGTGTCATGGAAATGATACGCAAGATAGCCTTCAGGGAAGGTGTTGGTGATACACTGGCAGAGGGTGTATATGGCGTGATAGAACGCTGGCCTCAACTGGCACCCATTATAAACCATGTGAAGGGACTGGACCAGTCTGCATACGATGCCAGGGTTGCCATAACCATGGCACTGGGATATGCTACTTCAGATATTGGGGCACACCATGCAAGGGCCTGGCCTGTTGCCAAGGAACTGGAAATGGGATGCAACTGGGACCTTAACGAAAAGGCAGACCTTGTCATATATCACCAGACCGTACGTCCCTTGTTCGATATGCTGGGTGTGTGCAGGCTGCCCTGGATAGAACTGGGATTTGATGAGAATACCTATGCCGAGTTCTTTAGTGCGGCTGTAGGTATTGAGTTCACACTGGAAGAACTACTGAAACTAAGTAATGACGTGTACAACCTGACCCGTGCTATCAATATCAGGCTGGGACTGACCAGGGATGATGACAGGCCGCCTGAGCGGGTGTTCAATGACCCTATCAAGACCGGTCCCCATGCGGGAAAGGTGTTGAACAGGGACGAGTTCACAGAGATACTGGATATATATTACCAGCGCAGGGGTTGGGATATTGATGGCATACCCACAGATGAGACGCTGAAAGCCAGCGGTCTTGAGGATGCTATAGAGTATATGGAGCCTAAGCGAAAGGCAGAGTAAAACGGAAGTGATTCAGATGAAAAACTTGACCATAGGATTTATTGGAACAGGTAAGATGGGGGAAGCACTTATCAGGGGCATGATAAATGCCGGCCTGGTAAAACCTGAAAGGATATGTGCCAGTGATATTGATGAGCAGAAACTAAATACAATGGCAGAGGAACTGGGAATTGTTGTTTCCTGCGATAACCTGCATACACTGGAGAAGGCGGATGTGGTCGTACTTGCAGTGAAACCCCAAATAATCAGGTATGTGCTGCAGGGTATCAAGGAATCAATTATTAAGGAGCATCTGTTCGTCTCTATTGCAGCGGGTGTGAATATCGACAGCCTGGCTGATGAACTGCCTGGAGGGACCCGGATAGTAAGGGTCATGCCTAACATCTGCGCCACAGTTGGCGAGGCTGCTTCTGCTATATGTCCGGGAGATGCAGCTACCGAAGCCGATGTGGAAACCACCCGCAAGATTCTGGGTGCTGTGGGCCGGACTGTTGTGGTGGACGAGCACCTGATGGATGCTGTTACCGGGCTATCCGGCAGCGGACCTGCATTTATTTTTATGATAATAGAGGCACTGGCAGACGGCGGTGTGCACCAGGGACTGGACAGGGCTACGGCGCAGACACTTGCGGCCCAGACCGTGCTGGGTGCGGCCAGGATGATACTGGAGTCGGGCCAGCATCCCGGTGAATTGAAGGATATGGTGACATCGCCTGGCGGTACTACAATTTGGGGTATTGAGGCGCTTGAGAAGAGGAAGGTAAGGGCTGCTGTTATGAGTGCGGTGATAGCTGCATCCGAAAGGTCCAGGGAACTTGGCAAATAGGAGACTTTTTAATTTATTC
>PYCK01000237.1 GCA_009649835.1 Candidatus Methanocomedens sp.
AGGGAATCATTACCTCCTCCTACCACTGCAATCTGGAGTTCTGCAGTTACAATACTCTCAGCCATTAAATTGCCCCCTTATAATTTGACAATATACTGGTACAGGGTTATGGTATAATAAATTATTACACTATCCCCATGGCCGGTGTGGTTGCGATGTCATTATCCGAAGTCATTATTATGATACAGATTTTAACATTCCCCTTCCATAAACCATATGTAAAGGGGAGGGCTATTCGTTAACGATGGCAGAAATATATCCCGGCCCTGTGACCAGGTCACTGCTGATCCAACTGGGCTACAATGAAGCATTAATACAGGATATCCTAAACGGGCTCAATACTTTTTTCAAGGAGATAGGATTCCCTGAAATTAAAAGATCAATTTTTTCTGCCACCCAGAAAAAGGATATAACACGACTGGTGGATTCGTTGAAGAAATTGATGGTCTCACTGGAAGACAAAGGCTTCTTCCGGCCAGATATTCCCCAACCGCTGCTTAAGCTTCTGGTGAACGGCCTGAACCTGAAAAACGAGGATATTTTTGCGATCCTTGACAGGTCAGGTATACCTGATGAAATAAAAAGAAATGAGAAGGAATTCCTTGTTTCATGTGCCGCCTTAACCCAGCTTGGTTACATCGTTATAAACGATATGGTAGAAGGAGTAAAAACGATCAGTGCAGGACGCCATGTATGTATCGTGATTGATAGTTTTTCTACAGGTTCGATGGTTTTTATTGATTTCAGCCTGGATTCGATTACGGAAATAAATGTCAAGCAGGCATATAACCGCCAGGATAATTTATATTTCCTTAAAGATGTAGATGAAATACCAGGAATGGATGAAGATACATTTGACTTTATGACCGAATATTACTCATTCTTCCAGGTGACCACAGATATTGGTCTTAGTCATATTATTCATAATAACCTGGGTATTGCCTATGATACGGCAGGTATGTACAGGGAAGCTTTCACAGAGTTTGAGGAAGCCCTCAAACTTGATCCTGATTATATTGAAGCCCACAATAACCTGGCTGTGATCTATGACAGGATGGGCAGGAATGAAAAAGCTATAGGGGAACTCCAGAAGGTATTAGGGCTCAACCCGGGATACACAGAAGGACACAGCAACCTTGCACATGTCTATACCGGGATGGGGCGATACGATGAGGCGATCTTTGAGCTTGAAAAAGCTCTGGGGCTTGATCCTGATTATGCACCGGCACATAACAGTCTGGGCCACATCTTTGCCAGACAAAAGAAATACCAGGAGGCAGTAAAGGAATTCCAGGAAGCTATCAGGCTTGACACAAATTATACTATTGCCCATAATAATCTTGGACATGTCTATCTGGAGCTTGAGAAGTATGATGATGCGATAAAGGAGTTTGAGCAGGTCACAAAGCTGGATCCCGGGTTAACCGAGGCACATCAGGGTATGGGATTGGCCTGCTATAACAAGGGCAGGTATGATAAGGCAGCCCATGCCTGGGCCAGGGCGGTCTATCTAAAGCCGGAATTGATGGACAGCGTGCCTGATGAGTTGAAACTCAAAGTGAACATGGGCGTTTCAAGGTTCAGGTTCTCTGAATGAAATTAACTGCAAACCGATTCGCAGTCAAGGCAAAAGATATATAAAATCTACGTCTTCTTCTATATGTCAAAATTAAGAACGGAGATGTCAAATTGATAAAGAAATCAACAATCCGGTTGATCGTCCTGATGATCATTACTTCACTAATTATGCTTAGCGGATGTACACAGGCTCCCGATTCATCCATAGATTCAGATTCAGATACGCAGGATAACAAAAGTGAATCAAAAGACGGGGATTACATTTATGGAACTGCCGTGGTCGAATCAATCGAAATACTGGTTCTCGAATCATTTCCTGTACAGATACATGTAGTTGCAAAAGGCTACCTGCCAGACGGATGTACCGAGATTGACAGGGTTGAAGAAAAAAGAGACGGCAATACATTCACAGTTACGATAACAACAAAACGACCAAAAGATATGATGTGTACACAGGTCATTGTACCCTACGAAAAAGTGGTCCCGCTTGATGTTTACGGTTTGAAGGCAGGTACGTATGACGTTAATGTCAACACTGTGACAGATTCCTTTGAACTCTCCATTGATAACATCATCGAAGATGTAGGGGGCGTTTTGGAGGCAAATGTCTTTACAGAGGATAATAACGGCAGCTCAGTGGAACTGGCAACCGGCGATACCTTCCGGATCAAATTGAACGAGAACCCCACAACAGGATACCAGTGGACCCTGGAGACAACCCGTGGTCTTGAGATCATGAGTGACAATTACTTACCTCCCACCTCCGGACTTATAGGTGCAAGCGGCATTCACGAATGGGATATTAAGGCCACTGCCAGCGGGACGCAGCAGGTGACGGGCGTGTACAGCCGTTCGTGGGAGAACCTGACCGGCAGCGAGCAAAGGTTTGCATTGACAGTGGAAGTTGAATAAATCCATTAGTTGGAAGTTAATTTTTCCACTCCTTCCACTCCTTCTACCCCTCTCAGTCCTTCTACCACTTATAGTCCTTCCAACCCTTCCAGTCCCTCTAGCACTTCCCCCACACTTCCGTACATCCCCTTATCCAGTTTCTCCAGCAGCGCTTTAGCATGAACACGTCTATCCCCCTCCACATCGATCACTTTCCAGCCCTGCGCTTTTATCAACTCCTCCTTGCTGGCAGGGAACCGTGCATCCTCCTGCAGCACCTCTCGCAACGCCTTGACACCAGTGTATTGTGTGACCCTGGGAAACTTTCCCCCCTTCCTGTACACTTTCATCCGGGCGGCATCCTTGTACATCCTCCCGCCGTGGAAGGACAGGTACATTGACCCCGAACCGCTATCCTGCACTCTTTTATCTATCTCAAGCAGTTCGGCATCGTCGAACTGGTACAGGTTGTGCAGGCCGTGCCCGAACAGGCGGGAATACAAAATATCTGATTCAAATGCGGGCCCTGGCTCCCTGGACAGGTCCACGCAATGCACTATGTTAAACTCCTGCATCAATTTCACAAGTTCTTTACCGGGCGGGCCCCACCTTATCTCCCATACCAGCGTGATATCATCAAGCCTGGCCCGGGATAGCAGGTCATTGATATTATCAACCGCCTGGTTTGGGTTAAATGACCGGGGCGTCTCCAGCACCAGCAGGTTGGAGTGCAGTCTCCTGCATATATCCAAATATGCTTCAAGCAGACCGCCTGCCCCCTTTGTGGGGCTTAGCAAATATTTGTGTGTCAGGTCGCGATGGCATTTGACTGAGAATGTAAAAGTTTCCGGCACCCGCCTTGCCCAGGAATCTACTGTTTTTAATGACGGGATATTATAGAATGTGGAGTTCACCTCAACAAAATCGAATGCCTTTGAATAGGCTTCCAGCGGGTCAGTGCCGGGTATATCAAAATATCCCCACCCTCCAGCTCCTATCCTGTATTCTGACATCACAAAAGTTAATCTATTGTTAATGATTATAACTTTGATGGGTCTTTCACATGGGAACAATACGGCTTGGATGTTCGGGCTGGGACTATCGCGATTGGGTGGGCAGCCTGTATAAACGGGACGAACCTTCAAAATTAAAGGCATATACTTCTGTATTTAATACAGCCGAGATCAATTCCACTTTCTACAGCTACCCCAAGCCCGGGCTGGTGCTGGGCTGGGCTTCCCATTCACCTGATGATTTCCTGTTCTCGGTGAAGCTTAACCGCACTATCACCCATGAGAAACGGCTGGACACTGCCGCTGGAGTGGAGGATGATGTGCAGAGGTTCTGCGACCTCTTACAACCACTTGAGAAGGCTGGCAAACTTGCATGTATCCTTATCCAGATTCCACCTTCCCTGAAATATTCGCACGCAATAGTAGAAGGATTTCTGGCGATCCTGCCGGATGGCATTCCTTTTGCCCTTGAGTTCAGGAACAGGACATGGCTCACCGATGATGCGTCCCGCCTGCTTGGGAACTACAATATTACCCCTGTTATGACAGATGGTCCGGCACTGCCAAAGCAGGAACTGGCTTCACCGGATATGGCCTACATCAGGTGGCACGGCAGGGGTGGTAGGGTGTGGTACAACTACCGCTATTCCAAACGGGAACTGGAACCCTGGGTCAAGAGCATCAGGAAACTTTCGGATGACGTTGATGTGCTGGGTTATTTTAACAACCATTACCACGGCTATGCCCCTGAGAATTGCCTGGATGTGCTTGAGATGCTGGGTATAACCACACCCAATCAGGAACAAATGCATGAACAACTCAGGACCGGGCAGGCAAGACCCGCCGCAAGAGCCACTACCCTGGCCGAATTTGCAAACCTTGAGGTCTCGTCCGATGAGATTGAAAAGATGCTGCTTGAGTTTACGGATGCCAGACGGCTTGAACGGGCCAGGCAGATAAAGGATGTGGAGATACTAAAGGAAGAGCCCGACCTGCTGGCTGCTGATGTGGGCGGATATTCCATTTATATGGATTATAACGGCCGGTTCATCCTGCACGACTGCCAGGACTGGCAGCGGGGCACTGCAAGGCGCAGGATGTGTAAGCATGTTGCCGCACTGTTGCTGTCATTGCCACCTGAGAAGGGCAGGCTGCTACTGGACCTGATCAAGGCCCAGAAATGGGATTTCAGGCCGTATACGGGTTGAGACCCTTAGAACTTCAGGTGTTCAGGACCAGTTCACAGAAACTTGGACTTGCAAGTGTAGCTGGAAAACTTATTAAAATATCACGCATACCAGTACTTGTGGTGAAAAATTGATAATACCCGAACATGAACGATCCGCTGAACCCCTGATCGGTGAAAATGTGATAAAACACCCTGATATGGTCAGGGCTGTTGAATGGGTTCTCACCGAATATGAACCCCCAAAGCGGGAGATATGCATCTTTGTTCCGTGTTCAAAAGCAAAACCATATCATGAAAGTCCTTCCCATAAAATGTTTGACAGTATTATATTCAGGCATCTCACTCATGACCAGGTCCACGTAGTGGTATTTGGTACCTGCGGCGTAACGCCCAGGGAACTGGATACCGAATATCCGTTTATGGATTACCAGTTCATGCTGGGGCGGTGTGACGTGCCTAAGGTCAAACGGGAATTCCACAAGTTAGAGAGCCAGAGACTGGCACGTTATCTTGAGTTGACAAAGCAGCATTACAGACACAGGATAGCGTATTGTTTGGGAGATTTCAGGTTGGCCATGGAAAAGGCAGTGGAACTTAGCCAGGTCAAGGTGGATATTGTACCAAAACCCGGGACAATGGAAAAGCTCCATAATCCAGATTTAAAATTCAGCTTCGGAAGTCTTTATCACCAGGAATACCAGAGGGATTTCGATGAAGCTATCTGCCGGGCGGCTGGCCTGGATACTTCAAATGATGCAATAACAGATGTCCGGGCAACTTCAGATGATGCGGTAACAGATATCCGGGCAACTTCAGATGATGCGGTAACAGATATCCAGACAACTTCAGATGATGCGGTAACAGATATCCGGAGAACAAATGTTCGAGTAACAGACGATTCAGATTGGTATATCATATAATTATGGAAAAATATGCAATGGAATGCTTTTTTGCTAACAAAGTGAAAAGGTGGGTGGCTGTGAAAGCAGGTCCTGTGTCTATCAGGTCTGTGAAGTTATTTGAGCAACGTCCTGGTGATGAGAGAATGACCCTCCCGGTAACTTCTGACCTGCAAAGATACTTCATGGGAGAAAAAGTAGATTTCTCATCCTATGATGTGGACCTATCTTGTTTCACACCGTTCCAGCAGGAAGTGCTTACTGCCACCAGGTCCATCCATTGGGGCACTTGTATTACCTATTCCCAGCTTGCCAGTATGGTCGGCAGGCCAAAAGCAGTAAGGGCCGTGGGAAATGCCCTTGGGTCGAACAGGGTGCCTGTAATTATCCCATGTCACCGCATAGTCTCAAAACATGGGCCCGGTGGCTATTCCCTGGGAGCAGGACTTAAACTGGAACTGTTGAGGCTGGAATCTATCGAATTCTGAGTGATTACCCGGGCTCCTGCTTTTCAAGTGTAGCCGGTACACTGGACTGAAGTGGTCAGGGCCAGTTATGTAATACGTAGGGTGAAGGCTGTCAATGGACGGGGCAGGTATGTGTACATGGCGATATTATTGTTACAGAGGTTACGAAAAAACAGAATAACATTCTGAATAAACTTAATTTATGCGCTTAAAAATGCAAAAATCGGGATATAACTTTCCGGTTAAATGCATTGCGATGATTTTATCATCTAATTTGATTTAATAGACCTTGGTGATTAGGTTTGGAAATGAGAAAAAGAAAATATCATCAATTTCCCCTTCATAATATTGATTTTACCCAAAAGTACAGTTTTTGGGCCGACCTTCCATATCTTGTAAAAACATTTACAGGGATGAATAACAAATCCGGGTCATTCAAATTGATTGGAAATAAAGGGGAAACCTTGGATACAAAACGAAATATTGCCATTGATATCGCACAAGCAAATGTAGATTTCGTACCATTGACCAATCAAAACCTGGAAAATATAATGTTGGACATTGAACAGGATGGTACAATTGATTTCAGGTTTCGGATACTTTATTCACACCTGAATAAAAAATACAGCCGCATTGCCACCAGAGGCGATACATTCCTGGTCAGGAGTGAACTTGCAAACGGTATTCTAACATTGAAGGTACATTTGGCGGATGGTCCCGGGCATACAACCTGTAATGAGATTGCCGATACTATAGTAGATGAGATTGATCGGAGTAATAAAAAATAATCATCTATATCCATGATAGTTTGGCCACCTGCTATTGGAATAATACTCTAAAACCGAACAATTTATCTACTATATGTTCAATGAAAGAGTTGAATTTCAGACTTACTTATCCCAGGTGATGTATTACTTTAAAAAAACAGGAATTTATGTATTGTTATATAGCAGAAATAACGATGCTTATCCTTATTAAATAATAATATTAAGGACAATTCTAAAAGATATATTAGTGGATGAATAAAACTCCTCAGAACGGTGAAAATAATATGACAAAGGCCAATATTTTATCTCAGATCAAGAAAGCCGAAGAAGATACAAGGACAATGATATCTGAGGCAAATGAAGCTAAAGCCAAAAAAGTCCTCGAAGCAAAGAACCGGTCAAGAGAATTGATCAATGAAGCTAAGAACGAGAGTGCGGTAATTGCTGATTCGAAGATTTCCCAGGCAAAAGAGGAAATAAAATCAGAAAAAGAGAAAATGTTAAAAGAAGGGATCACTGCTGCAGAATCAATAAAATCGAAGGCAAATAGCAATGTAGCAAAAGCCACAGAATATCTTGTGGAACAATTTGAGAGGAGCATGCATGCTTAAAGCCAAAAAAGTTTCAAAAGCAGTAATTATAGGCAATAAGAAATTATTGCATCCGACTGTGGACATCTTGCATTCAATACAGTGTATCCATGTAGAAGATTTCACTGAGGACGATTCATTTCTTACTATTGGCAAACCCGGTGAAGTGGCTTCGGAAGCCTCTAATAAATTGGTCAAGCTACGATCACTTACAAATTTTCTAGGTATAAAACCGACACATTCCGAGAAGCTTCAAAATGAAGATGCAATTTTAAATGAACTTGATGCAAAATTAGAAAAGCTGGATTCAATTGTCAACGAATTATTAGATCGGAAAAATGTACTTGGGACTGAACTAAAGAATATAGACGATTCCATTTTCGTGCTGGAACCTCTGTCTTTACTTCCGCTGGACCTTGAGTATTATAAGGGTTATAGTTCAATCAATGCCATCATAGGTTATATCCAGGGTGAAATATCCGGAATTGAACAAGAGATCAGAAGTATTACAACAAATTATGAACTGTTCTCATCACCCTATAACAAAAAAAATGTTATTGCCTTATTTATGCCTGTTGAGTACCAGCAGCAAGTCACTGACATTCTTGAAAAATATTACTTTAATGATATCCATGTACCTGAATTAATGGGCAATCCCGGAAATATTATGGCCGGGATGCAAAACCGGAAAGAAGACATACAACTTGAACTGACCTCACTTGAAGATGAAATTGCCGATCTTAAAGGTAAATATATGGATTTCATCCTTGCTTCAGATGAGGTATTATCGATCACCACAGAAAAAGCAGAAGCACCATTGCGTTTTGCAACATCTGAGAGTACTTTTATTATTGATTGCTGGATAACTGATGACAAGTTCCACCAGGTGGAAGATACCCTTGAGAAAAATTTCAATGGCAGTGTGATGATTTCCAAACTGGATACGGAGAAAGAAGAGATCGAATCCAGTACCATTCCCGTGGAATATGATAATCCCGGACTGGTCAAGCCTCTTGAAACGATCATGGACTTATATTCCAGACCACTCTATAAGGAGATCGACCCATCAGTTATTATTTTCTTCACATTCCCATTATTCTACGGTCTCATGCTTGGAGATATAGGATATGGTCTGGTACTCTTTACACTTGGAATGGTAGGCAGGGCAAAGATTAAGACCGGCGGTCTGAGACCACTGGCAACACTGCTTGTCTATTGCAGTATCACTACAACAATATTCGGTGTACTGTTCGCAGAAATATTCGGTTTCCACGTATTCGGGCACCATAGCATTGTGGCAGTACTGTTTGGTGAACACAGTGCCCTTGGCGGGATATTCTATAATTTCCATGCCCTGCCTATCCTTGATAGACTTGGCAAGGACGATATACCCATACTCTTAATAGTATCAGCACTTATCGGTGTTGTGCACCTGAACCTGGGATTCCTTCTTGGTTTCAGGAACGAAGCCGTCTCACACGGTATTAAGACCGCGGTGCTGGAAAAGATAAGCTGGATGGTACTGCAACTGGGAATCGCCATATTTGCTCTTGCAGCCCTGGGATATATTCCTGTTGTTGGTAAGACCGGTGGAATAGTCATATCAGTGATAGGTGTGGTGATGCTTATTGCAGGTGAAGGCGGGGCAGCCATTCTTGAACTGCCTTCAATTCTCAGTAACACCCTGTCATATACAAGGTTGGCCGCCGTGGGTCTATCTTCTGTGGGTATTGCATATGCAATAAATTATATTGTGACAAATTTGCTCTTTCCGGAAGGGGGAGTGTTTATCATACTTGGAATTATTGTGCTGTTAATCGGACACACTGTTAACACCGTGCTTGGTGTCGTAGCACCGGGACTGCATGCCTTAAGGTTGCAGTATGTAGAATTCTTTACAAAATTCTACAATGGCGGTGGTCGTAAATTTAATCCATTCGGATATAATCGAAAATATACAGAGGTAAAATAAATGGTAGATATTAGTATAGCAGACGCAACCGTAGAACAGATTCTTGCGAATCAAAAAGGACTTATAGCAATCGGCGCAGGCCTGGCAGTAGGACTGTCCGGCATTGCTTCAGGTATTGCAGAAAAGGATATCGGCGCAGCCGCTGTCGGTGCAATGGCAGAACGAGAAGAGCTATTCGGAAAGGGTCTTATCCTGACCGTTATCCCTGAGACTATTGTTATCTTTGGACTGGTTGTTGCCATATTGCTGCTCTTCCTGTAAGACTATTTACCCGTCAGCGGGAGATTGGACATGGGACTTGAAAATGTTGTAAATGACATCCTGGAACAGGCAAAAACAGAAGTAGCCGCTATTGAAGCTGAGGCACAGGATGAAGCTGCAGCAATAACCGACAAAGCAAAAAATGAAGCTGAAAAGATTTTAGCTGACAGCAAGACCGAAGTAGAGGCAAATATCCAGAGAAGACTCAAACAGGAAACATCAAGTGCGCAACTTGAGAGCAAGAGAGCTGCACTGAATGCCAAAAAGGATGTATTGGACAGTGTTTATCAGTCGGCCAGGGAAGCTATCTCATCATTGCCACCAGACAAGAATGCATCTATGTTGAAAGCAATTCTTGATGAGCATGGAAGTGAAGGCGCCAGGGTATATTCCAATGCAAGGGATGCAAAGGTGGTCAGTGAATTGACAGACCTTACATTTATGGGTGAGATTGACTGTATTGGCGGACTGATCATCGAGAATGATGACGGTTCAGTACGACTGGACTACACTTTCGACAGGATCCTGGATGATGTGTCTGAACAAACACTAAAACCTGTATCAGACATACTCTTCGGATGAGGTATTAAGATGTTCTTTAATCGCCGGGGCAGTAAAAAGTATGCATACATTACGGCCCGGGTCAGGGCTATGAAGAGTAAGCTGATCCAAAGGGAAGTTTTTCCAAAGATGATGAACATGGACCTTGCTGAGATCACACGTTTTATCGGTGAGTCGGAATATAAACAGGATGTGGATGAACTTGCCCAGAAATACAGCGGCATAGACCTTGTAGAGCATGCCCTCAATCAGAATCTTGCCAGGACATACAGGAAATTGTTACGTGTTTCCCAGGATGAGCCGCACTATCTGATCACAGAATACCTGAGGTACTGGGATATTTGGAATATCAAGACCATCCTGAGGGGAAAATATTACGGAGCTCCTCTTGAAGAGATACAGGAGGCTGTGGTGGCAGCAGGACAACTGGGATATCGTCAACTTGTCTCAATTGCCAGCATGGAATCAATTGATGATATTAAGGTTGCTCTTGAAAATACCCCATATCATTCTGCCATTTCCGATTACCAGGGCGGAATGCTGTCAACTGTAGAGAACAATCTGGATAAGTTATATTATTCCAGAATACTTTCTTCAATGGACAAATCCAAGGGTGAAAAGTTAAGCCTGAAATTCATCAGGACCGAAATTGACCTTAAAAACCTTAAGACTCTTTTCAGGACTAAAAAGGCAGACCTTCCCAGGGATGAGATAATGGAACTGTTAATACCTGGCGGAGCTGAACTGAAAGATGGAGATCTACGTCGTCTGGTCTCTCTTTCATGGCCGGATTTCATTAAAAGCCAGGAAGATTATTCATATTGGTCTGCGCTTTCAGAAGTGATCAGTGAAGATATGCCCTCCCTTATGGATGTGGAAGCAGAACTGGATAAATATGCAATGAAATATTCATCAAAAGTATCGCACTATTATCCACTATCCATTTTACCTATTTTTGATTATATAGTCAGAAAGAATAATGAAATAAACAATCTTAGAACGATAGCCAGAGGCAAAGAATCTGCATTGTCTGATGATATCATAAAGAAACACCTGGTGATGTGATATGGAGATAGCAGTAATTGGAAGCAGTGAATTTACTCTTGGCTTCAGACTTGCCGGTATAAGGAATATCCATGAAACAAACAAAAAGGATGATCTTATACCTATTATTCAGAATGTACTTAACGACAGGGAAATAGGAGTATTGGTTATCCACAACGATGATCTGGCCAGTTTACCTGAGAATTTCCAGAATATGCTGGATGAACTGGTTACGCCCACGACAATTGCACTGGGCGGTGCAGGTGAAAGTTCAAATTTAAGAGATAAAATAAAACAAGCAGTAGGTGTTGATCTGTGGAAATGAAAGGAGAGATTTATAGAATATCAGGACCAGTGGTCACAATCCAGGGCATCAATACCCGGATGTATGATGTGGTCAAAATAGGACATGAACGTCTGATGGGAGAGGTTATCGGAATCGAGGGGGATCGGTCCATTGTCCAGGTCTATGAAGAGACGGCAGGCATCAGGCCCGGAGAACCTGTAGAGAATACGGGTATGCCACTTTCCGTTCAACTTGGACCTGGCCTTCTTGAGAGTATATATGATGGGATACAGCGTCCTTTGCCCCTTCTTAGGGACAAGATGGGGGACTTTATCGAGAGGGGAGTTATGGCAGATGGCCTGGATCAGGAGAAACTCTGGGAATTTAAATCTACTGCCAAAGCAGGAGATGCAATTTCCGGCGGCGATGTGATCGGGACCGTCCAGGAGACCATTAATGTGGAACACCGTATAATGGTCCCGCCCAATGTATCAGGTACTATTGATGAGATCAAGGACGGGAAGTTTAAAGTGGTTGATACGATTTGCACATTGACCAACGGTACCGAACTTCAGATGATGCAGAAATGGCCTGTCAGGATGCCCAGGCCGGTAAGCAAGAAACTAACGCCGGATACCCCGCTTGTCACGGGTCAGCGAATTCTGGACGGCTTGTTCCCTGTGGCCAAAGGCGGTACAGCAGCTATCCCGGGTCCATTCGGTAGCGGTAAGACCGTTACCCAGCAGCAGCTTGCAAAATGGAGCGATACAGAGATCGTGGTCTATATCGGCTGTGGTGAAAGAGGTAACGAGATGGCTGATGTGCTTACCGAGTTCCCTGAACTGGAAGACCCGAAGACCGGCCGTCCCCTGATGGAGCGGACCGTGCTTATCGCCAATACCAGTAATATGCCAGTGGCAGCCAGGGAAGCCAGTGTATATACAGGCATCACTATTGCCGAATATTACAGGGACATGGGATATGATGTATCACTGATGGCTGATAGTACCAGCAGGTGGGCAGAAGCCATGCGGGAGATCTCATCCAGGCTGGAAGAAATGCCTGGTGAGGAAGGGTATCCTGCATACCTGTCAGCTCGGTTGAGTGAGTTCTACGAACGGGCAGGCAGGGTGGAATCCCTTGCAGGGCTTAACGGTTCCATTACTATCATTGGCGCGGTCTCACCACCGGGTGGTGACTTCTCAGAACCGGTCACGCAGAATACGCTGCGTATTGTCAAGGTGTTCTGGGCACTGGATGCAAAGCTGGCCCAGAGAAGGCATTTCCCGTCTATTAACTGGCTGAGCAGTTACAGTCTGTACACTAAGGGACTGGCTGACTGGTATAATGATAATGTATCCCCTGAATGGGTCAAACTAAGGGATAATGCCATGGACATGCTCCAGCAGGAAGCAGAATTACAGGAGATCGTACAACTGGTTGGTTCGGATGCACTGCCTCCTGACCAGCAATTGACTCTGGAGATCACAAGGATGATCAGGGAGATATTCTTACAGCAGAATGCTTTCCACCCCGTTGATACCTTTTGTCCCATGGACAGGCAGTACAAGCTCCTTGAGACTATCCAGAAATTTGCAGATAAGGCAAATGCGGCACTTGAATCCGGTGTTACGATGCAGGACATTGTCAAACTGGAATCCAAGGATGAACTTGGAAAGGTAAGGTTTGATGAAGATTTCGAAGGTGCGCTTAAAAAGGTCATAGACAAGATGGAAGATGAGTTCGATTCCCTGAAGAGCGAAGACTATGCCGCCACAGCAACTGCCAAGGAGGCTGAGCAAATTGACTAAGGAATACAAGACCATCACAGAGATCTCAGGACCGCTTATTTTCCTGGAAAAGACCGAACCTGTAAGTTATGGTGAACTGGTAAATATCAACCTGCCCGACGGTTCTACTAAGAGGGGACAGGTACTGGATACTTCACATGATAAAGTTGTCGTGCAGGTTTTCGAGGGTACAGGCGGCCTGAACAGGGAAAGCGGTGTCAGGTTCACAGGGGAGACTATTAAACTGGCTGTGTCATCTGATATGTTAGGCAGGATACTTTCAGGAAGTGGCGACCCTCTGGACGGCGGACCACGTATCATTCCCGAAGACAGGCTGGACATCAACGGTGCAGCTATTAATCCTTATTCCAGGTTACCTCCTGAGGATTTCATCCAGACAGGTATCAGTACTATTGACGGTACAAATACACTGGTAAGGGGACAAAAGCTACCTATTTTCTCAGGTTCAGGTCTGCCCCATAATGAGATTGCCCTGCAGATCGCAAGACAGGCTAAAGTGCCAGGCAGTGAAGAGGACTTTGCTGTGGTGTTTGCGGCAATGGGTATCACCAATGAGGAAGCCCAGTATTTCATGGCAGATTTTGAGAGGACAGGTGCCCTTGAGCGGGCAGTGGTGTTCCTGAACCTGGCAAACGACCCGGCTGTGGAGAGGTTGATCACTCCGAGGATGGCACTTACAGCAGCCGAATACCTGGCATACGAACATGATATGCATGTGCTGGTAATACTGACCGATATCACCAACTATTGTGAAGCACTCAGACAGATGGGGGCAGCCAGGGAAGAAGTACCTGGCAGGCGTGGTTATCCCGGTTACATGTATACCGACCTTGCCAGTTTGTATGAAAGGGCAGGCGTGGTAAAGGGCAGGAAGGGATCAGTGACACAGTTCAGTATCCTGAGCATGCCCGGTGATGATATCACACACCCGATTCCTGACCTTAGCGGGTATATTACTGAAGGGCAGATTGTCATTTCAAGGGAACTTCATATGAAGGGCATATATCCACCTGTCAATGTGCTGCCGTCACTGAGCAGGCTGATGAACAGCGGTATCGGCGAAGGTCACACCAGGGACGATCATAAGGCAGTATCTGACCAGATGTATGCGGCTTATGCCGAAGGTAAGGACCTGCGCGGCCTGGTGGCCATTGTGGGCAAGGATGCACTCTCAGACAGGGATAAGAAACTGCTGGAATTTGCTGATATGTTCGAGGACAGGTTTGTCAGGCAGGGTCTGGAGGAGGACAGGGATATCGAGACCACACTCACTATCGGATGGGAAATGCTTGCAGAACTCCCTGAGTCGATGCTGACCAGGATCGATAACAAGTTCATTGAGAAATACCATCCGGCCCATAAGAAATAGAGCTGGATATTTGGAGGATTAGACTTTGGCTATACAGGATGTTAAACCCACACGTTCAGAACTTATCGAGCTGAAAAAGAAGATCAAGCTCTCTGAGGGGGGACATAAACTGCTCAAGATGAAACGTGATGGGTTGATTCTGGAATTCTTTGAGATCCTGGAGAAAGCTAAGAGCATCAGGGCCGAGCTTGACGTCCAGTTCAATGTATCAATGGAAAAGGTCAATATTGCCAAGTCAGTGGAAGGTACTGTGACAGTCAAATCCACTGCTTTTTCTTTTAAGGACACACCGTCCCTGGAAGTCCAGAGCAAGAACGTAATGGGCGTGGTTGTGCCTAAGATCGAGTCAAGCAGTGTCAGGAAGCATATCAATGACCGTGGATATGGTATCATCGGCACCAGCAGTAGAATCGATGAGGCAGTTGATGCCTACGAGGTGCTGGTTGAAAAGATCATCCTGGCAGCTGAGATCGAGACCACTATCAAGAAACTGCTGGATGAGATCGAGAAGACCAAGCGCAGGGTCAATGCACTTGAGTTCAAGGTCATTCCTGAATTAACTGAAGCAAGGGATTTTATCATGCTCAGGCTGGATGAGATGGAGAGGGAGAACACCTTCAGGCTCAAACGTATCAAAGGATAGATATACTGTGCGACATATCAGGCATTAGGATGTCGTTAACGGATAAGTTGATTGAGAAGTTGAACAAGCCTGAAACAAAGGCTTTTATTCTTCGTTATTTTTGGATCATCTCACTGATGATGCTGGTGCTGGGGTATCTTATAATGGCTTATATTCTATTTTATTAGGCTCTTATCAGGCATGTACAGCTTATATTGCGCAGGTGTTTTTCTAAACTTCGAAATGACAGATGGGCTTTCACCCTTGTCAATTTGTTTTCATTATTCAAAGGCGATGCATGGATTTACGCAGGAATCAAACGAGATACAAAGTTCATAGTAGGTTTTGCAGTAGGAAAAAGAACTCAAAATGTATCCACTTCAAATCTAAGGGTAATTTAAAAATTATTAGACAGGATTAACAGGATCGGCAGGATATACCGCAACGCCAACATCCTGTAAATCCGGTCAAAATACCATGCTTTTTGAAGTGGATACCTCAAAATACCTATGACACTTTTCTGAAGCGTGTAATGAATGGAATGGAGCAGCCAATCCCATCCAATTGAATTCTATAGTGTTGCTTAACTACCTGTCCGCTGGAAGGGGTGCACTCCACAATACGGCTTATCTACATAGTATACTATAAACTTCTGGACTCTGGGGCCAAAAAGCTTAAATGCAAGGATTCCATACCTAAAATATGGAGATGGGATATATGAAGGTCTTAATCGTCTACTATTCAATGTACGGTCATGTTCACCGTATGGCAGAGGCTGTTGCAAAAGGCGCAAGTGTTGTTGAGGGTGCAGAGGTTGCGATACGCCGCGTCCCTGAGACGCTGCCAGCAGATGTGCTCGAGAAGATGGGGGCAGTAGAAGCGCAGGAGACGTTTGCCCACATCCCGATATGTACTCTTGATGAATTCGCTTTTGCTGATGCGATCATCTTTGGCACGCCAACGCGATTTGGTAATATGTGCGCTCAGATGCGTCAGTTCCTTGATGCTACCGGCGAACTCTGGAAGGAGGCGGCACTTACAGGCAAGGTGGGAAGTGTATTTACGAGTTCTGCTACACAGCATGGAGGTCAGGAATCAACCATTCTCAGTTTTCATATAACTCTCCTGCATCACGGAATGATCATTGTGGGCTTGCCGTATCTCTTCGAAGATCAGATGCGTATCGATGAGATCACAGGCGGGTCACCTTACGGCGCATCGACGATCGCCGGTAACAGCGGTGAGCGCATGCCAAGCGAGAATGAGCTGGCTGCAGCAAGGTTTCAGGGGAAATACGTCGCAATGATCGCATCAAAGCTTGCAGGAAACCGGAGAGAGATAATTGATGCTATGCGCGAGATGTAAGTGGGATATGCCAGAGGATACCCCTGGAGAAATCGAGGATATCCAAAAGGAATGGGATGAACGATCCACGAGTTATGATGCGTATTTCAACACATTTGGGGGAAAGTTAGATGAGTATTTGAGATGGAAATTGATAAAGGAATCTCTTCCTGAAGATAAGACTGCAAGAATCCTTGATGCCGGCGGGGGAACTGGTATGGTGGCACTCCCTCTTGCAGGGATGGGTTATGCGGTAACGCTCTTTGATCTTTCACCAGGGCAACTGAGGGTGGCAGAGGAGAAATTGCGAAAGCATGAATTATCAGAAGCGGTTGAGATCATAGAGGCAGACATCGCCGAGCTTCCATTTCCTGACGAGTTCTTTGATCTCGTGCTCGCTGTGAGGGGCCCCATCTCCCTTGCGACAGAACCCTCAAAAGCAGTTGTGGAGCTTTCCAGGGTGACAAAGAGGGGCGGGCGGATCTGTGTGGATGTCTCCAGCCGTTATTGGGCTGTGATCCGGAAGTATGGCAGAGATCCTGAGACTGCGCTTAAGTTGATCAGGTCTGAGCTGGATCATGTCCACGGGGCTCATGGTTTCGGGAGGGTGTTTAGCCCGGAAGAGCTTGAGGAGACCTTTGGGAGGAATGGTATAAAGGTCACTGGGATCTACGGAGATTTTGCATACTATCTTCCTGAAGAGATGCGAAAGGCAACGAAATGGGAGGAAAGATCATATAATCAGGTTACCGAGATACTTGAGCGCTTGAGCAGGGAATCATCGGTTACAGGGATGGGAAATGACCTGATACTGGTAGGGGAGAAGTATTGAGGATGCTGCCATGATAAACTTTATCTACCCGACCAACAGCGTATGGATGTAAGAAATGACAGGTGGTGTTATGTTATGACAATGGTGCACATCGAAGGTGAGGATAAAGGAAAAATTATACTTTATGCTTTAAGCACATGCGTATGGTGCAAGGAGACAAAGAAGCTGCTAACAGAGTTGGGTGTGGATTTCCACTACGTATATGTCGATTTACTTAAAGGAGATGAGATGGAAAAAGTTCTGGATGAGATGAAGGTCCATAACCCAGTATGCTCATTTCCCACACTGGTGTTGGATGATAAAACATGCATTATAGGCCATAATGAAGGGAGGATAAGGGAGGTTCTGGGGAAATGAAGGAGATAATAGAGACTGGCACAGAGGAACTTCATGCTCGTCTGGATAAAGAGGCTGAAGAGGCAGGATACCACTTAAATCCCGATGCCAGGCACGCTAAGGATCTGGTCAGTGGAATGCTTGTGAACGAGAAGAGATATGGATACTGGGCATGTCCGTGCAGATTAGCAACTGGTGATAAAGAGGACGACCTTGACATCATCTGTCCCTGCGATTATAGAGACCAGGATGTAGAGGAGTACGGCGCCTGTTATTGTGGACTCTATGTATCAGAGAGTGTCATCGAAGGCGAAAAAAGTGTAGCGCCCATACCCGAAAGGCGGAAACCACCTGAAGAAAGGAAGGGGAGTGAACAGATGCCCACCACGATATTCTCCCTCCCACTCCCTGTGTGGAGATGCCGTGTCTGCGGATACTTATGTGCACGGGACGGACCGCCCGGAGTGTGTCCAATATGCAAGGTGAAGGCGGAAAGGTTTGAAAGGTTCATGTAGTATTTGTGCAAGAATTCCGGATGCCGGTGGGGGAACTGGTGTGATAGCCCTGCCTCTGGCAAGTATGGGTTATGAGGTAACACTCTTTTATCTCTCACCAGGACAACTCAGGGTAGCAGAGGAAAAATTGCGCAAAACCGGGTTATTAGAAGATGTTTAGATCAAGGAGGAAAATATGATCGATATAAGTATGATCATTTCTGGCTCAGCCGGTCAGGGGATCCAGACCGTAGGATATATACTCGCCAAAACTGCCTCAAAAGCAGGATATAACGTTTTTTCGTGGCAGGAGTATGAATCAAGGATTCGCGGAGGATCAAATAGCTATCGTATACGGATCAGCGATTACCCAATAAACGCTCCCTTCGTCAAGGCAGATATTTTGCTGTCATTAGACAAGAAATCCAACGAAAAATATCTCCCGCTGCTTAAAGAGGACGGAATCATACTTGATGAACATCAGACAGGAAAGAGGATAATAAACGTACCTTTCGTAGGTATAGCCCAACAAACGTTCCGGAATAAACTCTTTGCGAATGTGGTAGCAGTTGGAGCGCTGGGTGCTGTCATAGGAATCGATCCTGACTCACTTAATAAAGTAATATCCAGCCAATTCTCCCGTAAAGGCGAAGAGATAGTAAGTAAAAATATCGCTGCTGCAGCAGAAGGATATCGCACTGCAAGAAAGAGCTGTGAAGGGATATGTTCCTGGATACTTCCAAAAATAGAGCAACAATATTACCTCATATCCGGAAATGAAGCCCTGGCACTTGGCGCAGCGGCTGCAGGATGCCGCTTTATGGCTGCTTATCCAATGACGCCTTCTACAGGAATAATTACCTATTTATCAAAGCACAAAGACAGACTGAAGATATTCACTGAACAGGCTGAAGATGAGATAGCTGCGATCAATATGGCTATAGGTGCAAGTTATGCTGGAGTGAGATCAATGACAGCATCATCCGGTGGCGGTTTTGCTCTGATGGTTGAAGGAATAAGCCTTGCCGGGATGACTGAAACTCCGGTTGTTATAGTCCTGGGACAAAGGCCTGGTCCTGCAACCGGTCTTCCTACAAGAACCGAACAGGGCGATCTGCTTTTTGCAATCAATGCCGGCCATGGGGAGTTTCCCAAACTTGTATTTGCGCCATCTGATCCCAAAGATGCCTTTCACAAGATTGCCCGTGCTTTTAACCTGGCTGAAAAATACCAGATCCCGGCTGTAATCCTGACAGATCAGCACTTAGCTGATTCATATTTTACAGTGGATAATTTCGAGCTTGATAACATAGTAAATAAGTCATATCTGGCAGATCCGGATACAATAGAGAATTACCGAAGATATCAATTAGATCATACCGGTATTTCACCTGCACTCTATCCTGGCCAGAGTCAGCATTTGGTCTGCTGTGACAGCGATGAACATGATGAATACGGTCATATTACAGAAGACCTGGAACTCAGGAAGAGGATGGTCGAAAAAAGACTTAAGAAGTTCGAACTGTTAAGACATGAGATCATGCTACCTGAGGAATACCAGATTTCCGGGGCTGAGGATGTATTTATAAGCTGGGGATCGTCGAAAAACGCTGTCTTCGAAGCAGTAGATAAGCTCAGGGAGAATAAGACAAAGGTAGGAGCGATACATTTTACTGAACTTATGCCCCTTCCCGAGTATGAATTTCTACCGGAAAAGAATTACTATACAGTTGAAAGTAATGCTACCGGGCAGCTTGGAAAATTACTCAGGATTGAGTATAGTATTAATGTGAAAAATCATATCACGTGTTATAATGGTCTGCCGTTGGATCAAGAATACATAATTGAGAGGTTTTTGCATGGTTAAATTGGAAGACTATAGCAGCAATATAGAGAACCAGTGGTGTCCCGGATGTTCAAATTTTGGGATACTAACTGCAATGAAGCATGCTTTATTAGCCCTGGATAAAAACCCTGAAGAGATTTGCCTGGTTTCAGGTATCGGTCAGGCTGCGAAGTTACCGCATTATTTGAAATGCAACTTTTTTAACGGGCTTCATGGCAGGGCCCTGCCTATTGCTGTTTCAATTAATATTGTGAATCCGGAACTGACCACTATTGTAGTGACAGGTGATGGTGACTGCTATGGCGAGGGTGGAAATCATTTCCTGCATACTATTCGCAGGAACCCGGATATTACACTTATAGTGCATAATAACCAGATATACGGACTCACTAAAGGACAGGCTTCACCTACTACTGATCTGTGGGATAAAACCAGGCTTCAGTTTGAAGGGGTCGAACTCGAGCCTTTATTGCCACTGGCAACAGCATTGTTGCATGGATGCTCATTCATTGCCAGAGGATATGCAGGAGATATCAAACACCTGAGCGAATTATTCTTAGAAGCAATACGCTTTAAGGGTTTCTCTTACGTGGATGTGATCCAACCCTGCATAAGTTATGGAACACATACTGCAAGCTGGTATAAAGAGAGAATGTATAAACTGCCGCCTGATTATGATTTTAATAATAAGGGGGAAGCACTGGTAAAAACAACTGAATGGGGCGAAAAAATCCCGATTGGAATATTATATAGAAACGACAAACAGCGCAGGCTCTTCGGTGATCATTTCAAAGAGACGACCTTTAACGGCAAGTTGACTGAACTTGGATTTCCTCCTCATAAAACAATAATTGAAATGATGGAGGAATTCAGATAAGCGCTTGTCTCAAATCATCTAAATTTGTGACTGGAGTCTTGCAGGTGAAGTTTTCACAAATATACACAGTTGGATTACCTTGAATGGCTACCCTGTTTCTAATTAATGGTATCAGATCCAAAAGTTCATCCGCAGTAACATCAGAATCTATTAAGATGAGGATTCTATTTGGCACAAAATGACGGTTGATCTCAGCCACAAATGCGTCGGCCTCTTTACTTGTTTGACTTACTATCACTATTTGCAAAGGGCTGCTTAGATAGAAATCAACACCACAAAGCATTTGTGTGTGTGCCAGGGGATTTTGCTCTAATTGCTCACCGAAGGCAAGAAAAATTTTTTCAGCATATGTTGTCAGCTCCTCATTGCCGGTTATTGCTGCAAGTCTAAGCAGGTTGTGTGCGGCAATTGAATTGCCAGAAGGAGTTGGTCCATCATAAGCCTCTTTTATAGATACAATAAGTTCAGTTTCACCAGAGGCATTGAAATAAAACCCTCCATCTGATTTATCCCAGAACATCTTTATCATACTTTCATTTAATTGGATGGCTTTTTTTAGCCATTGCGGATCGAAACTGGCCTCATACAGATCGAGCAGTGCTGCAATAAAAAAGGTGTAATCTTCCAGATTTGCAGGAATCGCAACTTCGTGATCCCTATAGCGTCTATATAATTGTCCTTCTGTTAAGAGATTATCAAGGATGAACCGGGCTGCTGAAGTTGCCACTTCTAAAAAGCGTTCATCATGCAATACCTGATATCCTGCTGAAAAAGCGCTGATCATCAGACCGTTCAATCCGGTAATGATCTTATCATCGGTTGCCGGTCGTACCCTTTGGTTACGTGCATTGAGAAGCTGCTGCATGGCCTTAATTGTAGCATCCGGATAGTTCACATCACGAACTGGTTTGGTTATATGAAATACGCTGCTGCCTCCTTCAAAGTTCCCTTGCTGAGTTATTCCGAAGTATTGGCAGATGATTTCGCTTAGCTCGTTATCAAGAACTGAATTTATCTCAGTAGGTGACCATACATAGAATGCACCTTCACTACCTTCGCTATCAGCATC
>PYCK01000025.1 GCA_009649835.1 Candidatus Methanocomedens sp.
TTGTGCTTTTTGCGATTCACCATTCATCGCAGAGGAGAGAAGTAGAGGGATAAGTTGCAGTAGCAGGGATAAATGAATTATACAGACCTGTGCAGGATTAATATGTATGGTATGTATACTACATGGCATGTATTGTATCATCGCAAAGCACATCAAAGGCAAGAAGAAGCTGCAGAAACATGGGATTGTGGTCTTTGACCTGGACGACTTCTAAGCTGCGGGACGGTCACGTCTTCTTCATCTCTTGCATATCTTCCATATATCGCGGGGGTGTGGGTCTTGTTTTTTCAGACATGGATTTACACTGATATACACGGATGTATTATCAATACGTTTTCGCATTATGTCGATTGGGCTTTTGGAGTTTTGATCGGGATTGTTTTGAAGTAGAGTTGGATTTTTATACAATTTATACTCTGTAATGCACAAACATTTGAACTATTGTGCAGTACATAATATTCTTGTAATCACCTGGGATCATGAAGATGTGGAAGTATTCAAGGGTAAAAGCATCCGGTTTGTGCCGCTTTGGAAGTGGTTGCAGACGTAGTTTCCTCTGTGATGTCAATGGCGGTCTAGAATTACCCAATTGTGGCGGTATAAAATTCCCCACTTCACAATTTTTGGTGAAAGAACCAAATATTGTTACCAATGTTAGACTTGACTTTCAAAGATCCACTTAAAACCAATAACAAGCAAATTGATCTTGAGGATTTTTGATCTGCAGCTTGGTAGTATGCCGCCGAACCTGAGCAGCACATCCCTTCGTTAAGCGCTCTTCAGCAGTTATGCACTATTAAGTGTGTGCAATTTATACACGGTAATCAAATAACGCTCAGAAATAATACCATATAGATTTATACTCATCAACATCCTCGCTATCATAATACAACCGTTTTAGATAGCTGTATATGGACACATCCACATAAATATAGGGCTCCACAAGCTCCATCTTGGACTCCCAGGGATAGAACCGGTACACACGCCTGCCATCCGGAAGTATCATAATCACCTCATGGTCCTGCCACGCCCTCAGGTGGGACTTGCCAAGCCTTGGTACATTGAACACGGATTCATCAGTCCGCTCCAGTCCGGGGAGGAGCCTGGCTTCTTCATGTCGTTCCTGCTCAAGCCTTGAGATAGGTACACGGTAGTCAATAGTCTCTTCCTTGCCCTTGGTGTTAAAAGTATAATAGGGATCTATACCTGATTTCGTCATGGTTTTTCTAAGCAGGCAACTTTCGAACTTCTTGCTGTTATAATAAGTAAAGACCTGCTGGTTGTAAATATTAATGCCCTGTTTCTTGATCCTTGACACCGCATCAATAGTATCGGGAGTGATCTCAGTGGGATGCTGGAAATGGGTCATGATACACAGGTCCCGTTCACCCAGCTTGTGATATTTACTAAAGATATCGATCAGGTTGTCTGTAAACCTAGAAGGCAGTGTTACCAGCGTCCGGGTCCCAATCCTGATCCTGTCCACATGTTCGATGTCAGAGATCATGCCAAGGAGCCTGTCAATAATGGAATCGTTCAGCGTCAATGGGTCGCCTCCCGTTACCAGCACCTCGCTGATATGCGGATTGGCTTTTATCCAGTCAATCGCCTTTAACACGGTCTCCTTCGTTATACTGCTTTCCTGAAGACTTTTGATCTCCCAGTTCCTCTGGCAATAGACACAAATCTGGGGGCATGATTGAAACGGTTTTAAAATAAGTATCTTAGGATATCTCCTGGTAATGTTTTCAATGGGGCTGGTCGAAGCCTCATCCATGAAATCCATGCTTGCCCCGGTCCGAATGCTCCTTAAATAGTTCCTGCAATACGTCTCACTGGGCAGCACCTGTGCCCTTACAGATAGGTCATATTGTTTCCGGTTCTCCCTGTCAAATAAGGATAAGTAATACGGTGTTATCTGGAACGGGATATTATTTTCAATAGCTAATTCAAGACCCCGTATCTCGCCCCCGTCCAATGTCACCACATTCTGGAGTGTATCAATATCAGAAATAATATGGTCCAGGTGCCATTTGTAGTCAAGCCAATCTTCTTCATCACTGCCAAATTGCTGTAAAATACGTTTTTTCATGTCATTTCTTTCAGTGACCAGGTCATGGTCCAGGCCAGTCCTGTATTTCTTGAAAGAAATGTCCATTCTTTTAGAATAATCATCAAGGAACTTTGTTCTCTCAAGTGCGGCGTCCATTCCATCAAGATTTAGAAATGGAGGTTTTTCTTTTTCAGCAAATAACCCGGAATTCCCATTAATTCCCCTGAACAGGTAAATAAACTCGAAAAGGAATCCCTCACTGATATTCTTAGGTACCCTGTTTTTCCTTGCAATGATATACAAAGCCCTGAGAGCCGAGAAATGTGATTGTTTTTCATTCTGGGTCCGTAAAATCGTCTTTAGAACCCTGATGCAATCCCGCGCATTCTTTTTTTCCAGGATGTTCATATCCTGTTTAACATGGGAATATATTGTGAACAATGATGCATCTATACCATTTAAATAACGGAAAATCTCATTCCTGGAATCATGGAAGTTAATACTATTCTTCAGTATCCTGTGAATAGTAGGGTCAGATTTCCATAATAATTTTACCAATTCTTCCCTGGAGCTTGTAATTATGTCTTTCATGTTAGCCAATTTTTCTTGATTTTTGTGCTCAAAACGCATCCGGACAATTACAATCGTCAACGAGTGATTACTTATCTAAATGAATGTTGTCTCTAAAGAACATTTCGAGTGGTAATTTTATAGAAGGTTAATAATCTTTAAGAAAATTACCTGGTTGCAGAATAGCTACGAATCTCAAGAAATC
>PYCK01000238.1 GCA_009649835.1 Candidatus Methanocomedens sp.
GTATGGCGTTTTTCAGGATTTATTCCCTATTATTTTCATATTATGCACCGAGATATATTGAAAAACCGGAGACATACTCCTCTCACCATCAAAGGAACCTGATCCCCTCAGGCAGCTCCCCAACAATCTCCCTGAACGCCTCAGGCCACCCATCAGGATCCAGCCCCTTCTGAGCATAAAATACACTCGCCCAGCGCTCAAGCCCGATCCCGCTGCACCCCGACCACAACTCCTTATTGCTCTGGCTCTTCACATTAAACCCTTTAGGATACTTATCCCCGTTCACGCTCATGTTCTGGAACTCCAGCCACTCACCATCCTCACCCCGGTACGGCATCACAGCCTCATAATCAATCGTACCCACCCGGGTCTCAGCCGCCAGCCCGGCCAGCCCCTCCTGCGCCATAAACCAGGGCGTGACCCAGGCCGTCCTCCACTCCAGGTCCAGGATATCATTGAAAATATGCATATACCTCTCCTGCATATCCTCAGAATGCGCCACCACCTGCTCAGGCGTACCCATGAACACCAGTTCAATTCTGTGGAACTCATCCACCCGCTCCATGCCGTGGAGGCCGCCGCTCTCATAACGGTGCGATGTTCCACTGCGGTCGAACACATACAGGGGCAGCCCGTCATCAGGCATAGTCTCGCCCGCCAAAAACGGCCAGAACGGCGGACACTGGGCATAACACAGCCCGCCAATAGGTTTGTCTATCTTCTCAGCAATCATGTCAAGCGGCACCTCAAGAGTCACCTTGTAGTGGTCTGCCACTTCCTCCCAGAACTCAGGGTCACGGGTCTTGGGCGGGCACACATAGTATATCTCAGGATACACACCCTTGGCATGACCCGAACGCTGCCACACATCCCAGGTAACCAGTTTGGGGAATATCATCTCCCTGTATCCAAGGGGCTTGACTATCTCCTCCATAACAATACGCTCAAAAGCCCGAAACACTGCCACACTCTGCGGAGCGTGTATCCACTGCCCCCGGCTGGCACCCCGCTTGATCCAGCCCCGCTTCATCAGTTCCTCAGTCGGGTCACTGTCAAATCCATGCTCCTTCTTCCCGCTTTCCCACATCAGGTTCCAGTGCTCGCCTTTACCGCCGTAGGACTGGGCTTTCACCTTATCCTCAACAAGCGATATAATGCGATCAGGCACCCGGTTCTCTATCTCAGACTGCCCCAACTCCAGCGACAGGGTGATGGCACCGTTCGCATATTCCATACTGTCCACATAAGGGAGTTTGAATTCTTTCAGGGGCTGCTCTGAGGGTATACTGACCACATATTCGGATATCTCCAGTCCCCGCACACCGATCCTGTGCCCTTTACCCAGCAGTTCGGCCAGGGGTTTGCGAAGCCGCAGTATAGCATCATGGGCCCGCACATACCTGCCTGAAGTGATCTCCAGTTTGACCCCGTCCCCATCCACATCCATTGACGAGATACTTGCACCCATACCCTCCGGGGCACCCTTTGAAAGAATAGTGCCCTCTGCATCCTTTAACATGTCCAGTATTTCTTGCCTGGCCGGTGCCGGGTCTGCGCTGGTCTTAAACTTTCCCTTGATCCTGAACTGGAGTTCCATTAATCATCATCCTCACAATTTTCTTTATTATCTTTCCCAACTGTTTTTAGCATATCGGCAGCTATCCTTGCATTCATGAGATAATCATCCACAGTTGCAATTAAACTTCCTATCTTTCCTGACTCGAAAAACGTGGTCACCGACCCCTCCCCATATTCAGTTCTAATGCTTTCCAGGTTGTCAGGTTCCAGCGAGCGTGTGATCATAACAGCAATATCCGGTGCATTTTCGGCCTTTATAGAGATATTCCCCTTTATCTTCATGCCAGCTGCCCTCCCACTATCCTGTCTACAGCTGCTAAAAAACCCTCTTCGGAACCGACAGGTATGCCTGCTCCTGAGGCTATATTATGGCCGCCGCCCTGTCCACCTGCCGCCTGTGCAGCTTCCCGCATGGCAATGGCAAGGTCAAGCCCCCTGTCAACCAGTTTCCGGGTGCCTCTGGCAGATACTTTAACCAGGTCATCTACTTTGTTCAATGTAATGAACGGTTTGTCAGGGCAAACATACCGAATCAACGTGCCTGCAATAATACCGGTACCCGTATTATCCTCAAGGGCCACGTACCTGATATTTCCCATCTCCCTGATCATGGCTTCGGCTTCCCTGATATTTTCCACAATGGTCTTCTGGTACTTTACTGCCAGGGATAGAGCTTCATCCACAACGCCCGCATCCCGCAGGCACAACGATAATCCCAGGTCTGCTCTGTTCACCTTACCGCAGCAGTTAAGCATCCATTCCAGGGTGAAAATATTAGGCACTACTTCCTTTTCCAGTATCAACACATCGCCCACCATTGACCTGACAATTGTTGGGTCTGCCCTGCCTGCGATCTTCAATGCCATGGCCGAGGCTAACCTGCCCAGGTCTTCTGTCCCTATATCCTGGATAGGACCGCTTATACCAAGTTCACTGAGAAAAGCCTCGGTGGCCGCCTTATCGCCTGTTGTGTCCAGGTAGGGTTCTGTCAGTGTCAGCAATACGTCTTCCACAGGGCCGTCCGGCACCTTCAGGCCAGTCTTCACTGATATCACACCTGCTTTTTTCCCCTCTTCCAGTATCTCGCTGTTGGGGCCATCCATCCTCTGTTTATCCCCTACAGCCCCGGTCAGTGCCAGACCGGCCAGGTCTGTGTTATCACCCATACCGCGAGCCACGTAATACGCTGTACCTGATGCAGAGAGCAGGCTTGAACCATCAATACCTAACACCTGGGGATTGACATGGACACGATGGCTGTGGTCACCCACTACCTGGTGGTGGTCGATAATGATCACATCGTCTTTTACCATATCCAGAAGTTCAGGCTGGCCGCTGCCCATATCACAAAATACCACAGCTCCGTCTTTCCCGTATACCTGTGTATTGACCATGTCAATCACTCCCTGGTCCAGGGAGCTTACAATGGAGGTGTGGAAAACGATATTTGCCCTTAGCAGGGCAGTAGACATTATTCCGGCAGCGCTCAGGCCGTCTGCGTCGTTATGGGATATTACCCTTACAAAATTATAGTTATCAAGTGCCTTTGCTGCTTCCCGGCCCAGAGAAAATAACGTTTCGGTCATCCCTGGAATAATGGTAAAAATAGATGAAATAGTTGATGGAATGAACCATCAACCGATCTACTGGATTATTAATCGTTCAGCAGTGTCCGGACTGTATTTCCAGTCTGCCGGCATAACACCGTTCCTGCTGTAGTACTTGCCCAGGCGTCGTACTTTTGCCTCTGTAAGGTTCAGTGCCCTTTTGTTGTGGTGATCCTTGTGGTTGTTTACCATGTGTTTCCTGAGTCTCAAAGCCTTTATGATCAGGTTTGAGATATCCTCAGGCAGGCTTGGGGCCACATCATTGTCTTCCAGTATCTTTGTGACCTTTTTACCTGTGGATAATTTGATATCCGGCACACCATAGGTGTCCCGCATGATTATGCCTATCTTACTGGTAGTTTTATCCTGATTGGCAAGTTCAACTACTTTTTTCTCTATATCTTCTGACGAAAGGGTAACCCATTGCGGGGCTTCATTTCTCAAGGGTTTTGTGGACCTTGATACACCCTTTCTCCTGGTATGCATTCTAGCCAAATATGTTCCTCCGGTTATGATAATCCTGAATATTATTATGATTCTGTTATATATTATTGTGGCAAGGCGAAGTGGTCAGATTACCACACCATACGATAAATAAGTTGCGTAAGCAACAGGGTGGGAATAATCGATCAGGGAAAACCGGTAGCTGTAGGGTGGAGCCCCCTCTGCGCCACCCCCGAATGAATTAGGGGGCACCACATTGCATTTTTTGCTATAATCCCAAACCCTTACGCTTATCATCGATCACTTCTATTATCATTTCTGCTGCCTTTATCGGATCAGTCTCAACCGCAAACTTGCCACCGACAATATCTTCTGCACCTGCTGTCAGGAGGTCCACAACATTTGAACTTCCCATAATCGCCGGAGGAAGTCCAAGAAGCGTGAATATTCCTGATGCAACCGCATAAGTCCCTATGCTGACAGCCTTCTCGCTCATCCATTCGGGCGCTGCCGCTGCAACTGGAAGGTCTGATATGTCAACACCAAGCTCGTCTGCAATAGAGGCTACAACGACGAGTATCCTGCTTATATCAACACAGGAGCCCATGTGAAGAACTGGTGGTATCCCAAGCGATTTACAGAGAGATTTTAAACCTTCTCCTGCCATATCTGCCGCATCAGGGAGTAGAAGCCCTGCTTTTGCACACGCAATTGCACTGCATCCTGTTTCAACCACAAGAATATCATTCTTGATCAGCGCCTTTGTCATCTCAACATGGTTCTTATCCTGCACCACCTTGGGATTGTTACACCCGACCAGAGCAGCAATCCCCCTGATCTTCCCTTCTTTTATCGCATCGATCAACGGTGTTAAACTTCCACCAAGTGCCGCAATGATCGCTTCAGCACTAAATCCTGCCATCATATCGACTGGATCTGGTGGGATCAACACCCTCCCAGGATTGCGGTTTTTAAAGTTTAAAATAGCCCGTTTTACTATTCCCTTTGCGATATCAAACCCATTCTCGTCATCAAACTCAATATGCTCTGCGCTTGGGAATTTCGCTTTCGGTGAAGTTGAGATGAACAGCGTGTGATAGCACTTTGCAACATCTCCAAGTGATGGCATGATACACTGCACGTCTACAACCATCGCCTCAACGGCCCCTGTTACGACTGCAAGCTCCTGGTCAAGGAAATTTCCAGCAACAGGAATACCACGTCTCATCAAAAGCTCATTTGCGGTACAGCACATCCCACAGAGATTGATACCGGTAGCTCCCTCCATCTTTGCAAGTTCCACAAGTTCCGGGTCATTTACTGCTTCTGCAAGCATCTCAGAGAGGATCGGCTCATGCCCGTGCACCACGATGTTGACTTCCTTCTCATTTAGCACCCCGAGATTCACCCTCGATGTTACAGGTTTTGGTGTTCCAAAAAGGACATCAGAAAGCTCTGTCGCAATCATGGAGCCTCCCCAGCCATCTGATAAGGATGTCCTGAGTCCATGGAGGATGAGGTTTGCATAGTCATTATCAACCCCTATGTGGGTTCGATGCATCATCTCAACGATCTCTCTATCGACTCCCCTTGGAATGATTCCCAGGTCTTTCCAGAGCTTCTGTCTAACCTCAGGTGCACGCTCAACGAACTGCAAAGCGCCCTTTACCATCCCGAACTCGTCAAGAACTGCGAGTGCAAGCTCTTTTGCAATCACGTTTTTATCTTTACCCGTAGTCTCGATTCCAAACTCTGCTGCAAGAGCCTTTAACTTCCCTTCATCTTTGATCTCATATCCCGATGCTTTATTCTCTGCTGTGAGGAGCAAGGTGTGAGCTATATCCCTGCCGTGATCCGAGTGTGCCGCAGCACCTGCTGCGATCGCCCTTGAAAGGTTTCTTGCAACGAGCGTATCATAGCCAGCTCCACAGACTCCTTTGTTGGCTTTCGCTGCATGGGGACCTACCCTGAGATATATCGGCAGCGAGGGGTGGGTAAGCCTGCAGGGACCCATTGTGCAGTTCTTACAGCAGATTCCAAGCTCGCCGAAGTTGCATTTGTCTCCCTGCTTTTCAAAACGGTCCCAGACAAGTTCAACTTCGTCCCTCTTTGCTTTATCTATGAGGGGTTTTGCAGTTTTATCAATCGTCTTTTCTGATGCCATAATACTTCACATCCTTGCAGCATATATTTTAATATTTTGTTTTTTACCAGTTGCTTCCACTAAGCCCCGTCCTAGCCGCACCACACTTGAGATAAAATCCAGGGCATCCACGAACTGTCGGATGTGTATTTTTTGCATCTCTTATCTCAAGCGGTTTAAGCATAACGTGTTTGGGGTTGCCTAAGTCAGCAACCCCGTATTATGCGGTGTGGCGGAAACCATAGATATATTGCGTTTAGCCATTGCACCTCTACAGACGTAATCAGGGATTGGGTTCGATGCGATAGAGGACGTTCGCAATGTCGCCTGTGACGTAGATCACACCTGATGAGCCAACTGCCACGCCGTTGAATATCCACGAAGGCGGATAACCTTCTGCACCCTCTGCGCCCAGCAGAAGCCCTTCTGCTACGGTGCTGACCTTGCCTGTCTCAAGGTCGATGGACGAGAGACGCCCGACTCCGGTCTCAAC